>CAZFLB010000001.1:0-6407 GCA_964518945.1 uncultured Acidobacteriota bacterium
GAACAACCGGAGTATTTGTCTCCTGAAGCCTGATCTCATAAAACCCCTGTTCTCCAATGGAAAGAAGAGTTCTTTTTTTCGTCATCGGAAGCAAACTACGAGCTCCTGAGGGAGATAAAACAACAATATCTTGTTCGATTCCGTTTGCACTTATATCAGGTACGACCCCTGAATTTTCTAAATAATGATTCAAGTCTGCGGTCTCGGAAACTGTATACCAAGAATCAGGGACGTTATGAGTAGCCGTGTGTTCTACCAGCTGATGGACGAATGGCAGGAAAACGGGTTGAAGCGCCAGATCATTATCTGAAGTATCCAGTGAGGACATCCAAATTAGTACACGTCCTTCTCCAATACTTTTCTCTACTAGTGCCGCAGTTCCATCGTCAAACCGTGCGAGCACACGATCTTCAGCTGTCTCTTCGAAGGTAAAATAACGAAAGAATTTAGCAACGGAGAAGTCTCCAGCATATGGAGAGGCAAACATCTCAAACACAGGGCTTTGATAATCAAGATACTCCAACCTTCCACTCCCACTGAGAGAGCGTTCAGCCTTCGAACCAATTTGTTGAGGTAAAAGTCCCCAAGGATGACTCTGAAACTCGTTCTTGCCCTCCTCTTCATTAAGAATAATTAACAATCCACCTCCTTTAACAACGAAATCTTTCAACAACTCTCCATCGGAATTGTGAAGCAATCGAATCCCGTTCAATATAACCACGCTCCGCCCATAAAGATCGGTCGAAGAGAAATTCTCATTATTAACACCTTCAACGCTAAAAATAGGTTGCTCTCCAACAGACAAAGCCCGTTCTAAATAAAAACTTTCTCCCTGACTTCCGTCTAGAATCAACACTGAAAGTTTCTTTCTTGGCCGAATCACAAAATGAAACACGTTATCCGTAACAAGCATATCTTCACCAAGCCTTACCGTCCCACGTGACGAGCCTTGAGGCAGGCTAAAGGAATCAAAACTAACCACTGCTGACGTATTAGGAAACATTTCTACTGACGTGCTCTGTATAAGTCGAGAATTTATTTCCATAGAGACACTTATCGTCTTCGACGGATTATCTTTCGGAGCTTCGTATGACACTCTAGCGAATACTTTAATACCGTTGCGCCTTTGTATTTCATGACTAGTAAAAGTGACTTTAGTAATTGCAAAATTCGTTGGGTCTTTCATGCCTAAATCTATGGGAGTCAACGTAGCCCCTTTAGACAACCAGAGATCCTCTGAGCCGTCCCAACCGTTACGTTGAAAGTCAGACAGTAAAACTACTTCAGTCCTAGAAAAGACTGACTCGGTAATGATCGCATCGGTAAGTTCTAAGGCCGCAGCGTAGCGCGTCGTTTGAGATGACAACTGAATTTTGTTAACAGCGTCAAGCAGCATATCGATATTGGTAGTTTCCTTAACTAAAACCTCAGCTTTTTCCGAGAATACCACTAAGGATATCGGCGTACCCAATTCGAGATTAGAGATTACAGAACGTGCTTCTTGCTTCGCATCTTCAAGTCGATGCTCATATCCCATGCTATATGAATTATCAAGCAAAAGAATGACAGCCTGTTTCACCAACGTCTGACCAATATACATTTCTGACGTTTTAAGAAAAGGTCTAGAAAATGCCATCACGAGCAAGAAAATAACAAGACATCGCAACAGAAATAGCAACAGGTGGCGGAACTTCTGTCGCCTGACTGACCTGTATGGGATCTTTCTAAGAAACATCAATGACGGAAAGTCAACTTGATCCTTCTTCTGCAGTTGGCTTAGGTGAATCAAGATCGGAATAGCAATAGCCACCATTCCAAGGAAAAAAACAGGTGTAAGAAAATTCATCGATTACGTATCAAATGGCCTCGATGGGACAGAAAGTGGAAAAGTGCAAAATCTAAAGGAGTCGATGTATCAAAAAGCCTATAGTCAATAGAACTGTCACCAAAGATTTGTCTCAAGGATGCCAAGTGATTAGCAACCAACTCTCTGTACTCATCACGAATGTATTCAGGAACAACTGAAACCACCTCTCCAGACTCTAGGTCTCGATAATTGGCAACAGCGTCGTACGGAAAGGTAAGTTCCGCAGGATCGAGGACGTGTAGCACAATAAGTTCATTGCCTTTAAAATGCATCCCCTTAACTGCATTTAGAATCTCTTTCGGTTCATCATACAGATCAGAGATAAGAACGAGAATTCCACGCCTCTGCACCGCATTCGTGATTTTCGAAAATGATGATTTATAGTCACTCGCTCGATGCGCCTTGATTCTATCAAGACCCTGTAGCACGAAATCTAGATGTTTTGCAGATGGTGGCACAAAATTAACCAAGTCACTATCAAAGGTCACGAGTCCAACACGATCACGTTGTTTTTGTGCAAACATAGTAAGTGATGCAGCAAGATATCTAGCGTAATCAAGCTTTGTTATTTCCAAACTACCGAAATTCATCGAACGGGATATGTCTAGAAGAACGGTACAATTAGTAGTGGCGTCAACGTCATACTCCTTAACAAAAAAGCGATCAGTGCGAGCGTATACACGCCAATCAATTTGTCGAATATCATCTCCTGGCACATATGATCTGTGCTGAGAAAAGTTATTTGACCGGCCAAGATGTGCCGACCGGTGGAGCCCACTTATAAAACCTTGAACAACAATTCTTGCGACAAGACTCAGATCAGATATACGAGCCAAAACATTGGGGTCTACAAATGGACCCAAATATTCCGGCCTCTCTAGATCCACCATGCTTTGTGTATCTACATTCTAGATTTAGGAACAGAAACTGTTTCGAGCAACTGATCAACAATGGTTTCAGAGGAAATTTTCTCAGATTTCGCATGAAAATTAGTCAGAATACGATGACGGAAAACCGGCTTGGCGAGAAAACGTACGTCTTCGTAGCTAACATGATAACGACCATGCATGATCGCACGAGCTTTGCTACCTAAAATAAGATATTGAGCAGCACGAATACTAGCCCCATAATCCACCCACTTCTTAATAAACTCAGGAGCCCCCTCCCCATCAGGACGAGTGTTGCGAGCTAATTGAACAGCGTATCGTATTATTGAATCTGTTACGGGAACTCTGCGAACAAGTTGTTGAAAACTAATCATATCCTCTTTAGTTACAACACTTTCAAAAGCATGCTCCTGAACCGCTGTGGTATTACGTACAACTTCTACTTCATCATCCTCTGACATGTAGTGAATAATCACATTAAACATAAATCTGTCAAGCTGTGCTTCCGGAAGTGGGTACGTGCCTTCGAGTTCAATCGGGTTCTGAGTCGCAAAGACAAAAAACGGCTCCTCGAGAGAATATGTTTTACCTTGGACCGTAACACGATGTTCCTGCATCGCTTCCAACAACGCAGACTGAGTCTTGGGCGGTGTACGATTAATTTCATCTGCTAAAACGATATTGCTAAATAGAGGCCCTGGCATAAATATAAGTTGTCGCTTGCCCGTTTTGGGATCTTCCTGTACAAGATCTGTCCCCGTAATGTCAGAAGGCATTAGATCTGGAGTAAACTGGATGCGGGAAAACTTCAAGTCCAGCACTTGAGCTACTGTATGAATAAGAAGCGTCTTGGCCAACCCTGGTACTCCGGTTAGAATACTATTACCTCCGACAAAGAGTGATAAAAGTACATGCTCAACGACTTGCTCTTGACCAACGATAAGCTTCTGCATTTCACTGGCTACTCGTTCGTATGACGTTTTCAAACGATCAGCAAGTGCAATTTCGTCTTCTGACTCCAGTGAAAACCTTTGCTCTTCAACCAAATCAACGAATCCTTTCCTATTTGCTTAATACTGCAGTAATTTTACGGTTAATGAGTCATACCGTAGACCACATAGTTGACCCCGAGCTTAAAAGCTTCATTCGAAATGTCAATGGGTACCCATCCCATGCCTGACCACTCCCAGTAATCTCCAATATCATGATTGTAATTAGCAATAACCATTAGACGTTTTTCTGGATCGTTATCTTGAAAGATTCCATAGTAGACTGGCTTATATCCGGGGAGTGTTGGATGCTCAAAATCCAGTGTTTCAATGTGAAAAAAGGAATCAAATATAGGATGTGATACATCAAGCTCGATAAGTTGGTGGTCCGGAAACACCTTCTGCATTTGAGCTTCGAAGTTGTACCACTGCCACTCAGCAATGAAGTCATCGACAACGAGAAACCCCCCCTTAAGTAGGTAGGTGCGAAGACTCTCAGCCTCAGATACAGTAGGAGTCCAAAAACCGACTTCACATAAATACGCCCATGGATAACTGAACAGGTCGGGATCGTCCAATTCATAAATATTCCCCTTCCCTTGGTTCGTAGCGATTGATGTGTAGTGTTTCAGTATCGTCATCAAATTTCTCTCACCCTGCGGATAATCATGGTTCCATTTCAAATCCAATCCCCATTCGTAATCACCGTATTCCCATCTTGTCGGATTAAACTTCAACCGAACAAAGGTAAATAAACCATTATACGAATAGTTGTCATAGGGGATATCCGCCTCCATACTCTGTGTCAAAGCACCAACCATTGGTAGCACCAATCCAACAACGCACAACACAGCCCAACAAATTAGCCGACGTTTACGGCTCACGCTAGTCATTCATATTCCTGAGTTTGAGCAACAACCGAAGAGCATCTTGGAAACTAGGAGCTAGCTCAAGAGACTTCAACAACTCTTCTCGTGCCCTTTGGTTGTCTCCCAAATTGTGATAGGCCACCGCAAGATCGTAAAAGCCTTGTGCCCGGTTAGTAGTGAGCGCCAAAATAACTTGCCTTGCCAATATTAGGTCCACATAACGCTCCTGTTTGGTGTAGTACGATGCAAGTTTTCTATGGATAGCTATGTCGAAAGGATATATATAGAGAGAACGAATCAAGATTTCAATAGCTTCATCCGTTTGGCCTAGAGAAGAATAAAGCTGTGATAGCTTGATGTGAGCCTCATAGTCAATTTCATTAATATCAACATAACGTGCTAGTTCTAGTGCGGATAGCTGTAACTTATTATTGGCCTCGTATATCTTTGCCAACCCAAGATAAGGGCTGTCCTTTCCTCCGTATTCAGGAAAAAGTTCCTTTGCTTGCTGGAGAAATTTTTCAGCCTTCTTGTAGTCACCATCAACCAGTGCTCTTTGACCCGTTTCAAGAGTCGCAATGAAGCCAAATGGTTCTCTTTCTGCAATCAAATCGATGTCATCACTATGATCAGAGAGTAATTCATCCTCAGAAATTGATTTCAGTGCAGCAATGCGCTCGCCAAACCGCTTATTTAAATAAAACGAAAATTTTTCATCAAATTCAAAAAGCGAAAACCCTAACACGCTTTTGAAAATGTCTTTCGTATAAAGACCATCTCGATAATGCAAAAGCATTTCAAGAATTGCTTCAAAACCAAAGTCCTGTGTAATGAATTCGATAACTAGATAGGCTTGATAATATGAATTACTAATTTGCTGAGGCTCAGAAGGACTTACAAAACCATTATTCAACTCTGAGATAGGTAATAATGCTTTCCGATTGTGAGCTTTTAGAAACGCTATATTTATATCATTACCCCAACCAGGCCGTGCTTGGTGCTCTTCGAAAACAGACAACCCTTCCGCAAACCACCGTGGAACTCTGTTGTGGGTCATCTCAAGCGTTATAGAGTGAGTAAGCTCGTGCCACAATGTCGAAGCCCAGTTGAAATCTCCTTTCGGCCGAGCTGAAGGCGAATCCACTGCTACGACAGGACCAAAACTTACCCCCAAAGCACTCAGTCCTGGAAGCCCCAATGTTCTAACAGAGAAATCTTCGTGTGACGAAAAAACTTCCACACGGATCCGCCGGCTAGGTCTATGCTTGTATTTCACTACAAGTTTTGCATAGCTCTCTTCCGCTACTTGACCATAAAGCAAGGATAGCAATTTAGATTCCTCGCTTTTAATGAAAAGGTCGAAATGCTCCGTCTTAGTTATTTCATAACTCGGATAAGTATCGAGAAGCTCAAGCGTATTCTTATTCCAAACGTTGTAGGGATCACCTTTGAATGAATGTTCCAAATTAGATTGACCCTTTTGTATCTCACCAAGACGCAACTGATTCATGCCTAAAAGGCCATAGCCTTCCCATGAGTTCTCATCTAGAATAGTAGCTTCAGTGGCCAACTGAACTGCCCAAGAATACATTCGATTTCTAACTGCGATTTCGGCAAGCTTATTGTAAAACTCAGCATGTCGAGGATTACGTTCAAGTATTTTCTTTTCAGCAGCTTCATATCCACTACTATCTCCATTTAAAAATGCAATAGCCGCTAAGATGGATAACGCCTCAGACGAGTAAGGGTTCACTAATAATGCCTTATTAGCTTCCTTCCGTGCTCGTTCATAGTC
>CAZFLB010000002.1:0-4893 GCA_964518945.1 uncultured Acidobacteriota bacterium
AAGAAGTACTGCTGATGCAGCACGGTGAGAAAATTCACTTGAAAAAGTCGCAAGTCTTAATGCGAAATGCTCAGTCATGCGATCAACTAAATTACTTGCCTTAGAAGCTTCTAAAGAACTACCGCTGTTTTCATTGTAAGACGCTGACCAAAACGAAGCTGACGTGATATTCCACGGGAACCCTCGATGTGTCAAACCAACGTCGGCCAGGGAAACTCCACCGATAAAAACACCGAGCACTAGCAACAATGTTGCCCAAGCGCCAAATCCAAGACGTGGTAACCATCGGTTCTTCGCAGAACCTTCAACCTCTCTAACAGCCTGCAAAGCAATACTACGATTGATTATTTTTGAATCCCGGACGAAACCTCCCAACAATGCTCTATCGCAAACGAGATTAATGAGTCGTGGTACCCCTTTTGAATATCTATGTATAACTCGAAGGGCAGCATTGGTAAAATCAACACCTGAATCCCGTTCCGCAACAGTAAGACGATGGCGGACATATTCGGTCATCTCCTTGCAACTTAAAGGCGTCAGGTGGTACCGAGCTGTAACACGTTGGGCAAGCTGACGCAGATCTTTCTGAGACAACATGTGGCTCAGTTCGGATTGTCCAATCAGAACGATTTGTATAAGTTTTGCTGTATCAGTTTCGAGATTAGAAATTAGTCGTACCTGCTCCAAAACATCCCGGGAAAGGTTTTGAGCCTCATCAATAACAAGAACAACATTCTTACCATTCCTACACGAGTCCAACAGAAATTCGTGCAAGGTATCTATTAGTGCTTTATCCGTCTGCCCCCAAGTGGAAATACCCAAATCTCGGTTAATCGAGCGAAGAAGTTCGCTTGTCTCCAGAGTCGGATAGAGAATAAATGCACTAATAGTATTAGTATCAAGACGATCGAGAAAATAACGGCACAAAGTAGTCTTCCCTGTACCAACTTCTCCAGTAACTACCGTGAAGCCGCCTCGCTGCTCAAGTCCAAATGTTAAGTGCGCAAAAGCTTCGTTATGTTTTGTAGATGGATATAGAAACTTAGGATCTGGGGTAAGACTAAAGGGCTTCTCACTAAAACCGTAAAAGGCCTCGTACATCTGGTATCAGCCTAACGAATTATCCTCAAAAAAACTCGGACAACTTTGTCCAAGAGTGAAATGTAGTAAAAACCGCGATCTTCTAGCAACAACTTCTAACACTTAAGATCATCATTAATAGTAGTTTATACCATTAATGCTAACATATTACTTCATCATTAGTAATATATTACCGGCAATGCGAGTCCCCCGATTTATCTGAGGGATCAGAACTCGCCATTAAACAAGAAATAGTCGTAAACATAGCGAGCAATCTCCGCAATAGCGCGCTCCGCTTCCCCACGTTCTTTCATTTCCTTACTCAGAACCGATAAAATTACGTGCCCACGTCCTTCTGGTAAATATAGTATCCCCACATTGTTGACAGTACCCCCCAAAGTTCCAGTCTTATGTGCAATTCGAACATTCTTCGGAAGCAATCCTTGGATTCGTCGTTTTCCAGTCTCACACTTCAACATGATGTCAATCATTCGCTCACAGGATTCAGGACTCGCCGCCTTTCGTGAAAAAATCAGCCTCAACAATTGATTCATTGCGATAGGTGTCGCTGTGTCACGCAAATCCTTTACAAATCTAGCTTCAGCGGCTTCCAGTTCACCAATTTCCGGTTTATAGGCATTTAGAAAATCTTGTATTGCTTGATAGCCCATTCCAGCTGTCTGCTCTGGTTTCATCCCCAACCAATCAAGAATAAGCCGTTGACAAGTTCTATCTAAAGACAGTCCTGTAATGCCAAGAGACTCCATTCGGCTCTGAATATTATCGAGCCCCACCATCTCCATAAGTTTGTCTGTTGCCGAGTTGTCGCTGATACGCATCATTAGAAGAGCTAGATTTTCAACAGATAGAGAAACACCCGGCAACCCATACTGACGCAGCTGTCCGCTACCTAAGTGTAGGTCCTCCAATTTAATATCAACCATATCTTTAAGCGATATTTCACCTTGGTCGATTTGATGAAAAAGCTCCACCAGCACAGCAATCTTGAAGGTACTTGCCATAGGAAATGGCTCATTTCCATTTATTTCAATTTCCTGCCCACTTTCAACATGATGAACCGCCACCCCTAATTTACCTGGTGTAGCATCAACAACGCCTTGTACGGCTTGACTCAAGCGTTGAAGTGATTCATTTTGAGCATGGACGGCGACACTGGAGAAAACCAAGAGAAATAAGCTGACAATAGTTTGATACATTGAGTACTCCTTATTTCTGTTGAGAAAGTACTTCGAAAAAGTAATAACAATGAAGTATAAGCTCTCTGATGGAGTTCATAAGAATGCGCTTAGGATTGCTGACTATGACATTAGCCTCAACGCTAACACTAAATTGTGGTGCCCCACCCGCAAAATCTTTAGGCGGCGATATTGAAGCAATTATGCAGCATGGCATTAAGACCGGCAACAACCGCTTCGACCACAGCAACTGGGACCAAATAATAAAAAAATATGCCAGTCAAGATGGTAAAACATTTGACTACGCGGGATTAAAAACGGACCAAACTGCCTTCGACGAATACTTGAAATCTCTTGCCAATGCCGATTTATCGACGCTGCCTTCAAAAGAACTTCAAGCGCTTTTTATAAATGGCTACAACGCCTATACCATTAAGACTGTGCTTGATAATGTAAGAGACAATGGAAAATACGAGATAAAAAGCATCCGAGACGTACCCAATGTTTTCATCCGTGTCGACCATACAATCGGAGGTTTTGCTCTAAGTTTAGATAACATTGAGCACAACATCTTACGACCAATTTTCAAGGACCCACGGTTTCATTTTGCAGTTAATTGCGCCTCGATTTCCTGCCCTCCTCTACCGACATACGCTTTTCAAGGAAATTCTTTAGAACAAGAACTTGATATGGCAACAAGAAACGCGTTGCAAGACCCAGCTTATGTCTTTGTTAAAGAAAACAAGCTATTTGTTACTAAAATTTTTAATTGGTACGGCAAGGACTTTGTCAATGACAACTACAAAAGAACAACAAAAACCCTTACTGAATTCATCAAGAAGTACACAACCGACGAGAAAGCAAAAGAAATCAACTCACTAGGCGAAAAGACGTCGATACAATACCTCGACTACAACTGGAATCTGAACAAGCCCTGACTAACGGAACTCTAAGTAGCTATCTAACCTTTTCACCCTTTGCAAGAATATCAGCACGCTCTTGTAACCCAGGATCAACAGCACCGTTTTCGACCGCTTTCGAATTATGGTCTACCACGAGAGTCACTAGCCCATCATCTCCGTCACACGGGCATCCCGACTTAATTTGCCCAAACGCTGACCAAGCCAATCCCCAATGGGCCATACCAAAAGTAGGGAATGCACCGAGCGTTTTCTGGAAGTACTCCACTGCCTCACCAAACCGCTGACTGTCCTTAAGCGTTAGGCCATAAAAAGCCCAGCCCAAAGCATTTTGATAGTCTGGAGTTCCGACAGCTTTTTCAAGCCTTGACATTGCCGGATCTAATTGCTGCCCCTCATAATAAGCTATACCCAACTCAGTCAAATAGTCTGCATTGGTTCCATCTAGAGACTCTGCTTTTCCTAATGCCTCTAACGCAGCTGCCGTCTGCTTCTGAGTTCTAAGAATCTTACCTTTCTCAAAATGAGCATCTGCTAATGAATCATCCAATCTTGCAGCCTCAGAGAACGAAGCTAACGCTTCATCCGTTCTCTTGCCATTGTTTTGTGCCAATCCCAAGAAATAATGCGCTTTCGAATTATCAGGCTTTGATGTAATAAGTTGACTCATTGCCTGTTCTAGATCATTGTATTTCTGTTGCAACACATAAATGTCTCCAAGCGCCTCAAGAGCTTCGGTCAAATTGGGGTTCAACTCGATGGTCTTTTTATAATAGTTAGTCGCCATGTTGAGATTTTCTTGAGCGTGATAGACCTGTGCAAACGCAAGATTAGCATCTGGATCGTTTGGGTTAACCGTCACTGCCATCGAAAGGTCCCCTTGGGCTTCCGCCGTCTTACCCAAAGCATTTCTCGCCTTTCCTCTCACTCCAAATGCCCGAGTCAACTTATCGTCCAAATCGAGTGCCTTAGTTGCTGAGGATTCCGCACCTGCGTAATCCTCTCTGCGAAAAAGTATATCTGCCATACCAGCATGAGACTGAGCCGTATTGGGGTCAATCTCTAGCGCTCTCTGAAACGAAACCTCCGCTTTGTCAAAGTCTCCATCTGCAAGAGCCGCCTCACCTAAAGTATTGTGAGCAAATGCGTTGTTTGGAGCAAGCTCAAGAGCTTTAGCAGCAATCTCCGCAGCCTCGACAAGTTCGCCTGTCTTCGCAAGTCCCATCGCTAGGCCAATCGCCACTTCTGCGCTCTCGGGATTCAGCTTGAGCGCCTCACGACCTACCTCTACAGCCTTAACGTAATTAGCCGTTCGCGCATAAGCCATAACCATACCCTCATAGGCTTCTGCTCTCTCTGCCTCGTCCTCGACGGTTTCCAAAGCTATCTCGTACTCATTAGCCATACTAGTCCAGTTTTCGATCGCTTTGTAAATACGCGCGACTTCCATACGGATATCGCCTCTCTCTGGAAAATCTTCCAAGATACGCAGATACAAGCCTCCTGCACCACTAGGATCACCGTCTTCCATTCGTTTTTCAGCCTCAGAGACATAGCGGCTAACCTCACGTCGATTCATTTTTTCTGAGCCAACGCGATCGGCACAACGAAGCTGAAAACTAACAAAACATGGCAAAAGAGTTTCGGGACCGAGACCGTCCTCATCATATTCCTCCTAGGTAGCAATTCGTATTCCT
>CAZFLB010000003.1:0-7177 GCA_964518945.1 uncultured Acidobacteriota bacterium
CTCGCCGCAAGCAATTCTTGTGCTTCGCTCAATTCCTGTAGGCGATCTGACAATTCAAGTTCCCGCTGCCTCAGCTTATCTCGATCTTCCAACAACTCTTCTGGTTTGCCTTCGTCATCAAAAGGCGTATCCTCTGTGTTCTCTGCCTTTTCTTCGGCCTGCCTTGATTCCTGTCCTTGAAACAAGTTTAAGAAGCCTGTTGTTTCAAAACCCTGTATAAAGTTTGGGTTCCACACAAACAATGTCAACAAACAAAAGCTAACCCCAGCGGAAAAGTAGAAATATCTCGGAACTGATAATGGAATCATATCTACTGGAGAGAGCTCATCAACAGTTTTAGCACTCCGACTAATATGAAGCATCATCCAGTCGGACTTTTTCTCCTCCATCAAGAACACAAATGCGCTTTTCACAGAATCCTTAAGGTCTCCTATTCGATCAACTAGAAAAGCAGAGCGCCAAAGGTCATGTCCCCTTAAATACAGCCATGTTACAAAACTAGCTATACTAACTGTATAAAAGCCCAAGAGAAGCCAGCGCACAAGTGGCACATCCCAGACGCCGGTCAACTTAATCAATAGAAGAAGCAAAACCAATCCCGTGAACCCATGTGCCAGATGATAAATGGCCTGATTGTTGCGGAACCGCCTGTCAACCTGTCTCAGAAAATGAAAGATTCGGTCGCGGCTGATAGACTCTAGACTAATCACCATGCGGGATAACCATTTTATATCATACACTTTAGTCTGGTAAGACATATGGTTAATCTGAAGCTAAAGATAGTGTATCTATTCATATCTATATGTATGGCCTATTTACTCGGGTGTCACCCAGACCAAAAGCCTTCCGCAATTTCACCCTCTGTAAAATCAACAATTGCTTACTCACCTGAAGATTCTGAAAAACGTATCATGCCCCTCGGAAACTCCATTACACAGGGTGATGCAGAACACAACACTTATCGTAGGCCGCTGTACAAAACCCTAATCCATGAAGGACACCGTGTTGATTTTGTTGGGAGTTCGACTGGTCACCATCGTGGAACAGCACCACAGAGTGATTTAGATTTAGACCACGAAGGACACTGGGGCTGGCGTATAGATCAAATCCTACAGCATATAACCTCATGGATGATTTCCAGCAATCCTGACTTCGTTCTAATCCATCTTGGCTCGAACGACCTTTTCCAAGGGCAAACTGTCGAATCAACACGTAACGAACTTAGTGAGCTTATCGACCAAATCCGAGCACAAAATCACGACATCAGCATTTTAGTAGCACAGATCATTCCAACGGATAACAAGACAATGAACGACCGTATCACCAGGTTTAATGCCTTAATTCCACCTTTAACTCAAGTGAAATCCTCTGCTCGGTCCCAAGTTCTAGTGGTTGACCAGTATACCGGCTTCGACCCGAAAACACATACCTACGACGGTGTACACCCCAATATAGATGGTGAAATCCAGATGTCAGAGAGATGGTTTGACATCTTGGATAAACTCTTATCGTAATGAAAGCTGTAACTTTTGAAGGAAAACGATTTGTACAGACTCGTGACGTTCCCGAACCACAAATTCAAGAACCTAATGACTTAATTATACAGACCCGACAAACCGCTATTTGCGGCTCTGACCTTCATATTTACCTAGAACATGAATTAGGTAACGATTATGGAACAATCATGGGACATGAGTTTTTGGGTGAAGTCGTCGAAATCGGGAGAAATGTAAAAAAATTAAAAGTCGGTGACATTATCGTATCTCCCTTTACAACCAACTGTGGTGACTGTTTTTTTTGTCAGAATGGGCTCACCTGTCGCTGTATACACAGCCAACTATTTGGATGGATGAACAACAAAAAAGGACTTCCTGGAGCACAAGCAGCATATGTTCGTTTGCCATTTGCAGACGCTAGTGCACTTAAATTACCGCAACACATCGATGAGGAGAGTGCTTTGCGCCTAGGAGATGTATTAGCGACAGGTTTTTTCTGTGCCGAAATGGCAGGAGTCTCTCAAGAGGGACCTTACGTCGTCATAGGCTGTGGCCCGGTTGGATTACTAGCCATCATCGGAGTTCTTGAACTTGGTGCAACAAACATCTTAGCAATTGATATGTTGCCAGAACGTCTTGCATTAGCTCAAAGCTTCGGTGCCAAAACCATAAATGCAACTAAAGAAGACGTCAAAGAAATAGTTATGGATACAACTCACGGACTCGGCGCAGATGCGGTTCTTGAGGTCGTCGGCACACCTCAAGCAACACGAACTGCAATTGAAATAGTGCGTCCCGGCGGTACAATTGCTGCAGTGGGTGTACATAACGAAAACCACTTCGCTTTCTCACCTGTAGAAGCTTACGACAAAAACCTCACCTATCGCACCGGACGCTGCCCTGCAAGAATTTACATGGAACGCCTCCTACCACTTGTGCAAGATGGAAAGTACAATTTGAGCTCTATTATTTCCCATCGAATGACATTCGACGAAGCTCCTCTCGCCTACGAGTTATTTGAAAAAAAAATGGACGGCTGTACAAAAGTTATCTTGAAGCCTTAATTAAAAAGAATGGAAAACGCTAGCCAGTTCGAAGTTCATGCAAAGCGAGGTTTTCTACCCGCTCTCGATCCACTGGAAAGACTACCAAATGCATTCGACGAATGGGAAGAACTTGCATCAAATACTGCCAGCCTTCTCGAATCAAAAGAGTTTCAAAAGGAAGCCAGAAGTTTATCCAAAGTCCCACTAGACAGCCTTCAAAACCGACCACAAATAGAACGAGCAATGCTACTTTTGTCTATTTTTGGAGCAGCATACGTGTGGAGTGCCGAAGAGCCAACAATAACTTTGCCGTGTTCCCTAGCTGTTCCGTGGTGCCATGTGGCAGCAACTCTCAGGAGACCACCAATTATATCTTATGCATCAATCAATCTTAATAACTGGCGTCGTAAAAATCAGTCAGAGTCCTTAGAACTCGAAAACCTTGAGGCATTACAGTTGATTGGAGGGACCGAAGATGAACAATGGTTCTATTTGATTCCAGTTGCAATGGAAGCTCGTGGTGCTACAGCACTACAGGCGATCCTCAGTGCGCGTCGCGCTGTAGAAAAAAATGACCCGGTAAAACTTGTAGAGGACCTACAAACGGTGGAGCAAATCGTTAGCGATATGACCCAAATCCTACTCCGCACCGAAGAAAAGTGTGACCCTTATATTTTCTATCACCGTATTCGGCCTTTTCTAAGCGGCTGGCCTTCTCCTGGCATAACCTACGAAGGAGTTAGTAATAACCCGATAAACTTTTCTGGAGCTAGCGCTGCCCAAAGTGCCTTATTTCAAGCCATTGATGCTGGACTCGGCATCACTCACGAAAATCCTAATACCAGTCCATTTTTGCTAGGAATGAGAAAACACATGCCCCCTAAGCATCGCTCATTCATCGAAATGCTGGAAAAGACAATGCTGATACGTGACAAGGTTCTTTCTTCTCAACGACATGAACTCCTTATTGAACAATATAACCTGACACTACGGAGTATTGAATCATTTCGATTTGCACATCTTGAAATCGCCACTCGATACATAACAAAAGAGTCGCACAGACCAGAAGAAGCAAAAGGGACAGGAGGGACTGAATTCACTCCATTCCTAATCAGCACTCGGAAAGAAACAACAAACAAGCTCTTATAAAAACCACTAAATAAAGGAGGTTCACATTGATTATAAGTAATACAGAAAACGTTCCTGGAAAGACAATAGTCGAGTTCTACGGCATTGTGAACGGAAGTACCGTAAGAGCAAAACACATTGGCCGCGACATCATGGCCGGATTTAAAAATATTGTCGGAGGAGAACTCACCGGCTATACCGAGCTATTGATTGAAGCACGAACTGAAGCAATTGAACGCATGACCGAACAAGCGAACGCGATGGGAGCCAATGCAATCGTTAACGTAAGATTTACAACAAGTTCAGTTGCTCAAGGCGCTGCAGAGTTGTTTGCATATGGAACTGCAGTCAAAGTGAATTCATAATGTTTGAAGCAGAGTTCTTCAAGCTTGTCATCCCAATTGCTCTACTAATCGGTGCATACTTCATCGGGACTCGAGCAGAAAAGCAACATTATCGCGATCTCCTTTTCAGAGAACAAGCGTCCAGTGAATTCGTCGTCACTACATTTCCATATGAACCTAAGGACACACCAATCATAGAAAGCAAGCTTGTAACCGGCAGTGTTGTCATATCAGTGGACTACTTTAAACGTTTCCTATCTGGATTGCGTATGTTATTCGGCGGACGGCTTTCATCATATACACCCCTATTGGATCGAGCAAGACGTGAGGCTATGCTCAGATTGAAGGAAGATGCAAAAACTCAAGGGTTTGATGCCGTTACAAATGTCCGGCTTGAAACATCTCGCCTTGCTAACGGGACAGCTAGAAACAATGAGGGAACAGCTGCCGTCGAAATTCTAGCCTTTGGAACAGCACTGAAATTTATTAAATCAACTAACAACCTATGATCTACAAGCATCGTGAATTCAGAGAAGACATGTCACCTAGGGAATACAACCCCATTAAAGAGTCTACCTACATGCTATTGGGAGTGACCTGTTTTACCTTAGCCTCTCTTGCCATCACATCGTTATTCATAGATCGGCTCGTTGTTTATCTGCCCTACTCATGGGAGAGAAAGCTAATAGGAACCTTTGAGGAAGTTCGGCATAAGCCACAAAACAAATTACAGAAATCACAGGAGCAAAGTCTTAATGCTCTATTCGAAAAACTTCTAACATATAGCCCAAGCGAACTCACCAAATTGAAAGTTGGCTTATTGGATGTAGAACAGCCAAACGCCATCGCTTTGCCAGGAGGAATGATTTTAGTAACCACCGGACTTATGAGCAAAGTTCAAAGTCAAAACGAACTGGCCTTTGTATTAGGGCACGAACTCGGCCATTATCAGGCCCGGGACCATTTACGAAACCTTGGACGGGGCATTGCCATATCAATCATTCTTACAACTATTGGCGTTGGACAAGGTACAGGAGAGCTCACGGTAGGCCCAACTCAACTTGCAGCAAGAAAATTCAATCGACTACAGGAATCAGATGCCGATGCCTTTGGGTTACGTCTCGTAGCAGAAATGTTTGGCCATGTTGGTGGAGCCACTGATTATTTCGAGCGACTACCTAATCCGAGCTCAGCTTTAAACAAAACTATCGCTAGTTACCTTTCTACACACCCCCTAAACGAAGAGCGCGTTATGCGAATCAAACATTTAGCCATACAACAAGGATGGAAAAGTGACGGCAAGCCCGTCTCAATTAGCGAAACATTCTGAACAAAAACATTGCCAACATATATAACCAATAAAGCACAATCGACAACGCTAGCGCCTTAGCAAGTTCGCGCAATTTATCAAGCCAACGTTTTTTTCGTTTTGGGGAAGTCAGCGCGTAAATTATTCCTACTATTAGACCGATTATAATTACTGCGCGAAAACGGAACATTAGTCGATCACTATGAGAAATCGCTCACTTAGCTGACTCTGATAGAAAGCGCTATCACTCAACAAAGCGACACTCTATCCTCACCCCAAAATTGCACTAGAGAATAGTACGATTAGACATCAACAATATCGATTTTTCTTGCATAATAACTCCGATCTAAACGGCGAGTCCTGATATTAGAGTCATTAACAGCAAGTTGAATCGTATACGTTCCTGGTGCTTGCGGGCGCCATGGATGAGACCACAAAGTCCAGCCTCGATTGTCAAGGTGTTCGTAATTTTCTAGAGGCTCATAAGGCTCATTCTCATTAAAACGAATGCCAACACGCTCAGTAGTTTTCTCACCACCCCAAAGAACACCCCATACCTGATAGGTTAATGTATTATCACGTAGCCACTTTTCGACACGAACTACCATACCTGATTGGTCCATCGTCGCTGGAATAAAATCTCGTGCCATCTCGGGCACACCATCCTGATGAGTTCGACTCGCAAACTCACGCATTTGTGAAGTCGCTGGAGCATTATCATCGACAAAAGTCAACTCATTAACCCACTTGATACAACTGCATCCATACCAATTAGGTACTAGTAACCGGACCGGCTCACCATGATCTTTCGGCAATGGTGCGTCGTTCATTTCCGTTACAAGATATGCCCCATAACGGTAGAGGGCTTCCAGTGTGAAAATCCAACTCGCTCCTCGCCCACGTGCAGTGCGAAAGTCCGAGTGGTCGTCATGACCACTCACTAACAAGCGCGTAGCCCGATGAGTTGGGTGAAACTTCTCGATTACTTTTTCAATCGGAATTCCATTCCAACTTGCGGAACTTAGAAGCCCAAATTTTCTCCGTTTTGAATTCCCAGAACACTCCAGAACTTGTATGCCCATCGTATTCACATCGTTCAAAAATTCACTAAGCTGAAAAGATTGTTCGGTGCGGACATGACCTCGACCATGAAGCATCCAAGGGTTTTCAGGGTTGAGTCCGTCTGGATAACGTGTACGAATAAAAAACTCTTCATTGGAAACAACAAGTTTGTCACGTGTGAGCTTCTCAAGATCAAAAACCAAACGCCCTTGATGGCTACCTTCTATTAAGGTACCAATCGGACTTCCTCCTTCCTCAACAAAATCAATATTCCCCAAAAAGTCCCCATCATAATGTCCAAAAGATAATTGAGTTGTAGCAAGAGCTGCCAAGGAACCTGTTATAAACTCTCTGCGCGTAGCTGTATAAATCATGCCGAACTCACTCAAAACGGTATCATAATCTAACCACAAACGAGGAAAACTCTACTCTTGAGACTCTCGGGCAAAGAACTCCACGACCTCAGAGAGTTTCCATTTCGACCCATCCTTGATAAATAAAGCTTTTATCTGAACTGGTTGAAAGGTAGTCCCAAATATCAGATACCTTTCGCCTTCCTTTATAGCAGAAACGACCATGTCGAACCCCGTGGTTGCCACATTAGAGACGACATCATCCTTTAGCTCCTCAAGTGAAATGTCTAGTCGGTCAACCATCGATAATCGATTGCGTATGAAATCACCAACCGACTGACCGTCTGCAAGACGTTGGTTTACCAATTCTTCTGAGAAATGGGATAAAAGCTGTTCGGTATCAGAAGATTCAGCTGCATAAACAATAGCCGAAACTGTA
>CAZFLB010000004.1:0-3754 GCA_964518945.1 uncultured Acidobacteriota bacterium
TACTGGTTCACCAATAACCACCCTCCCACAACTCCCGCAAACACCCATTTTCCAAGACCAGCGCTAAGAAAGACTCCCATCAAACTGGTCATTGAAGTAATATAGACCCTCCAGAACGGTCCACTCTTCGTTATACGGTACTTCAAAACTCTCCCAAGTCGGCTCGTCTGATAGTTCTGGCTGGTAACGCCTTATTTCTACAGTAATCGATTCCGCCATTTTTATGGCCTCACCTTCCGTAAACTCGCTCAGCCGGTTTCCAACGAGTAATCGTCACCGGGAGATACTCAATGCTTGGCGGTCCATCTGCGTTCCTATGCGCCAATGAATGCGACAGAAACTCATTGTCATTTCGGTCTGGATAATCCGTTCGTTGATGAGCCCCACGCGATTCTTTTCGCTGGAGAGCAGATTGTGTAATAGAGTCAGCCAGGTCCAACATATTGGAAAGTTCCAAGCAAGCAGTGAGCTCTGTGTTAAAAGTCCGACTGTGATCATCCAGTCCAACGTTCTGAAATCTTTGTTTCAGTTCTTGAATTTTGTCAGCTGCAGCTTGGATACCTTTTCCCTCACGATATATTCCGGCACCACTCTCCATCGCCTGCTGCATCTCGGTTCTCAATGTAGCAACACGTTCCGTGCCACCAGTCTTGTTCAAAAAATCTCGACTCAAACGACGCTCTTCGTCCAATGCTTGGGCTAGAACAGCTTGTGTAGGTCCTGATTGCTCCATAGCAAACCGGGCTGCGTTTTTTCCGGCACGAGCACCAAATACCAACAACTCTGTCAAAGAGTTAGAGCCTAACCGATTAGCTCCGTTGATGCTCACACAAGCCACCTCTCCTGCTGCATAAAGCCCAGGCAGAGGTGTAGCCCCCTGAATGTCTGTATGGACTCCGCCCATCATGTAATGAATTACAGGCCTAACGGGTATTAGATCACGTACGGGATCCAAGTTTTCATATTTAACACAAAGTTCTCGAACAAAAGGAATTTTCTTTTCAATAACTTTCTCACCAAGATGTCGAAGATCCAAGTGAACTACCTGCCCGTGAGGCGTTTCTATCGTTCGCCCTCTTTCCAACTCTTTAACAAATGCTTGAGATAAACGATCACGAGGCCCTAATTCCATCGAGCGTTTAACAGGTTTGAGCTCTGGTTGCCCCAGATCATAGTCTTGCAAGTAACGATAGCCATCCTTGTTAAGTAACCAGCCTCCTTCAGCACGAGAAGCTTCCGTAATCAGAATTCCTGTAAATGGCAAGCCTGTTGGATGATACTGAACAAATTCCATATCCTTGAGGGGTATACCAGCTCGAAATGCCAGCGCCATACCGTCCCCAGTCTTTATATTAGCGTTAGTAGTAAAAGGAAAAACCTTGCCGCATCCACCCGTACAAAGGATTACGGACTTAGCGAGAATCGCTTGGATCTTGCCAGTAGCCAGTTCGATGGCCACAACACCTTGGCAACGACCCTCATCGACCAGCAGAGTGGTCACAAACCACTCGTCGTAAAGATTCACTGAGGAATACTTAAGACATGTCTGGTAGAGAGTGTGAAGCATATGAAAGCCCGTTTTATCTGCCGCGAACCAAGTACGCTCCGTCTTCATCCCTCCGAAAGGTCTAACTGCGACATGACCGTCCGCTTCACGGCTCCATGGACATCCCCAATGCTCCATTTGAAGGAGCTCTGAAGGCGCTTCCTTGACAAAAGCTTCCACAGCATCTTGGTCGCACATCCAATCACCACCACTAATGGTGTCATAGGCATGAGCATCTAGGTTGTCATTCGCCTTTATAACTGCCGCCGCGCCTCCCTCTGCAGACACGGTATGGCTGCGCATCGGATAAACCTTAGAAGCAACGGCAACACTTAAATTGGGGTTGGTTTCTGCAATCGCGATTCCAGCTCGCAATCCAGCACCACCGCCACCTACCAGCAAAACGTCATGTACATTCGTTTCCATATCAACCAAACCTAATTATAGGTATCAAAAACCGAGGTATCCTAACTCACACCAACCCTTGGTTTCAAGAAAATATCATCTCGCATCAATACAATAATTGATCAGAGACTCGAATCCAGCCAAAATGTCACTATCGAAGATAGCCTGACAACCGTACAAAGGGAAAGGGATTTTTCTTTTGAACTACCACAGAGATAACTTCTCAATTACCTTAACCTCTCGATTTTGAGCTTTTGGCAGAATCAATACTCTCACTTTCAACTGTGCTAACAGACTCTTGACTCTCAGATGAAGTTAACCCTAGGTCATCCCTTAACTTGTCTTCTATCACTAGAGCAACATCCGGATTATCAAGTAGAAATCGCCTTACATTTTCACGACCCTGTCCAATACGCTCGTCCCCATAGGAGTACCAAGCCCCACTTTTTTCGATAATATTACGTCCTACCGCAAGGTCTATGAGATCGCCTTCCTTCGAAATACCCTTACCATAGATAATGTCGAATTCTGCTTGCCGGAACGGTGCTGCAACCTTATTCTTTACCACCTTCACCCGGGTACGATTACCAACAATCTTGTCACCATCTTTAATCGCAGCGATCCGGCGTATGTCAACTCTAACCGAAGAGTAGAACTTGAGTGCTCTTCCCCCTGTCGTCGTTTCAGGGTTTCCAAACATCACACCAATTTTCTCCCGGATCTGATTGATAAATATTAGACAAGTATTAGACTTAGATGTAATAGCAGTAAGTTTTCGCATCGCCTGCGACATTAGTCGAGCCTGGAGACCCATTTGAGCATCTCCCATCTCACCATCAAGTTCAGCCCTTGGAACCAATGCAGCGACCGAGTCAACCACAACAGCATCAACCGCACCACTACGAATCAGTACTTCCGTAATTTCAAGAGCTTGCTCCCCACTATCGGGCTGTGACACAAGTAAGTCATCTGTATCAACGCCAAGGGCTTTGGCATAGACAGAGTCAAGAGCATGCTCAGCATCAACAAAAGCAACCATTCCACCCGTTTTTTGAGCTTCAGCAACAACATGCAAAGCAAGGGTAGTTTTTCCTGAAGACTCCGGCCCAAAGATTTCTACAACACGCCCTCGTGGCATACCACCAACACCAAGCGCCGCATCAATAGATATTGCACCAGTAGGTATTGCTTGAACATCAATAGAGTCTTTAGAGCCTAGTTTCATTATCGACCCTTTACCAAACTGCTTTTCTATCTGACCGAGTGCGACATCAATCGCTTTCGCACGTTCGCTCTTATTTTCTGCCATGACTCTCCTCTCGAGTAGCTACGCGCCTCTAACCATTAGCCCTGATATACCTCGACTCACTCACAACACAGCACCAATGCAATCCGTAGCTATAATCGCTTGAGGCGTTGAAATTCTACAATAACCCAGACGGCATTTCAGACTACCATATATGGAGACTTTAAACCAAGTGTCTACTTTATATAGATGTGTTAAGGTTTTAATCTAATGCCAACACCAATCGCTCATTCCTTAGCAGGAATTTCTGTTTATTTTGGAATTTACAGAGGGCAAGACAAAAGGCTCTTTGTTGCTATAGTAGCTGCCGCATGTGCAGCAGACCTGGACTTTGGTCTTAACTTTCTAACCGGAGACAACTATCACCATTACTTTACCCACAGCTTCGCTTTTGTCGCTCTATTTACCGCTACCGCATATTTTATTTCTCTCTTAATAAAGCGATTAAGTCCAAAACGAGATGCCTTACTCCTCGGAATAGCATATTTCACACACAT
>CAZFLB010000005.1:0-23191 GCA_964518945.1 uncultured Acidobacteriota bacterium
CGTGACGGGTGGGCAGTCTTCGCAATGGTGGGGGCCGAGGGGGGTTGCCGTAATATTTGGTTTGACAGTAGCCACTGTCCTAACACTTGTAGTCGTGCCAGTGACATACCATAGTCTTGACACCTTGTCCGACGCTCTAAAGACCTTTATTAACAAGGGACAAACAGCTCAGCGCATACGTTATGGAAGCAGCGAGAGGACATAGCAACGATGAGTTATAATTGCCTTTTTGCCAACACTTGAGGGTGATGGGAGGGGTGCAAGAGTGGCTTATTTGGCTAGCCCGGAAAGCTAGTGTACCGGCAACGGTACCGTGGGTTCGAATCCCACCCCCACCGCCACATGAATTCCGATGTTCGAGATGAAAAACTATAAAGATTTGTCTTATGTCCCGAGGCTCAGACCTGCGCGAGTTGGAGCTGTGAACCCCGTCAGGCCCGGAAGGGAGCAGCGGTAAGCAGATAATCGATTGTGCTGCAAGCTGTTTGAGCCAAGGGACTCCAAATTGTTCTTTGTCGAAATATAAAGGGACTGTGAAATTCAGATGGAAGAGATAGGGGTAGGCCTCAAATGTTTTACCTCAAAGCAACTAGGATGTTGTATTGTAGCCATTGTCTCCGGTGAGGAAATGTTCAAAGGAATTCGAATGAAACTGGGCAGCCCCAAAACGAGATGTTGCCGATATGTCGAATTAGTTATCCTATGCCTTACGAAGTTTTAGCTCTCAAGTATCGACCGAAGGTATTTGAAGACCTTATTGGTCAAGAACCTGTAACGCGTACCTTGGCGAATGCAATTAAAAAGGATCGTATAGCAAATGCGTTTTTGTTCTCTGGTGTTCGAGGTGTTGGTAAAACCACAACAGCTCGAATATTAGCGAAGTCCCTCAATTGTAAAAATGGTCCAACAGTCAGTCCTTGTAGTGAGTGCTCTGCGTGTACAGAGATTGCCGGGAGTAGTTCTTTAGACGTTCTTGAGATTGATGGTGCTAGTAACAACGGTGTTGACCAAGTTCGTGAACTTGTCGATGGTTCGCGTTATGCGCCATCTAGAGATCGGTTCAAGATTTACATTATTGATGAAGTTCATATGCTGACTACGCCTGCTTTTAATGCTCTACTAAAGACGCTAGAAGAGCCACCAGAAAATGTGAAATTTATTTTCGCGACTACAGAGCACCATAAGATACCGGAGACTATTTTGTCTCGTTGTCAGGAATTTGAGTTCCGAACAGTTGCTGTTAGTAAGATCATTTCCCAACTGAAAATGATCGCTAGCCAAGAGGATGTTGAAATCTCAGAGTCTGCGTTACGTTTAATTGCTCAAACTGCTGGTGGAAGTCTTCGAGATGGCATTTCTGCCATGGATCAAGTCATTGCTGCAACTGAAAGCATCATAGAAGAAAATGACGTAACGGAGTTACTTGGGCTAATAGAGCGCGATGTATTGAGGAAAACGGTTCAGGCGCTAATCGAAAGAGATACAGCTCAGATTTTGACGATCGTAGAAGAACTAGCCCGAAGCGGGAGAGACTTCCGATTTTTTTCGGCGGCTCTTATGCAGTTTCTGCGAGATATCCTAGTCATAAAAGTGTCGCCAGACGCCACAGAACTGGTCGATCTTCCGAGTGAGGTTTCGGAGTTGAAAGAATTATCAGAGAAACTCTCTGAAGAAGATCTTTTAAGGGCTCTCGATGTTTTGGCACAGACAGAAGGTTCATTGCGAAGATCATCGGAGCCGCGTTTTCACTTGGAGTTGTCTCTGTTGAAACTATCACAGCTACAACGACTAGCTTCTTTCGAAGAGCTTTTAGATCGCTTTAATTCCATGACATCGGGCACTATAAGTTCTGCCTCGAACAGTGAAACACTCGCTGATAGGATAGATGACCCGGGAGTTTCAAAAAAAAAATCATCAAAACAACTGACCGCACATAAGGGTTTAAAAAATTTGCGTGTGGAGGGAAAAACAGATTCTTCACACGATAGAACAAAGGCTCTATCTGAGTTAGCGTCTTCCAGTGGGTTCAACGAAAAATTACTCGAACAGCTTAAACGAGAGAAGCTGATGCTACATGGTCTCTTAAAGCAGAGCGCGTGGGTAAAACTTGAGGGTAACCGTTTAAAGGTAGCTTACCTTTCCACGCAAAATACTTTAGCGGAACAGTTTAAAGACAAAACACTCAATAACCTTTTGGAGGTACAAGCATCAAGTCTCGCTGGCCGCAAGGTACTTGTGGAGATACAAATTTTGGATACAGAACCCATTGAGATTGCTGAGAAGCCTGAAGCTATATCGCCGCCGACTGCTGCTGATACTTTGCGGAAAAAGGTTGAACAAGATCCGATGGTTCGTCGATTTAAGGACACGTTTCAAGGTGACATCGATAGCGTGCAGAGTTCGAGTACCGAGTGACACCTGGTTATATGAATTTATACTAAAGAAGATGGAGTCATCAATGAAAATTCAACAAATTATGAAACAAGCTCAGGAGATGCAAGAAAAATTTAAGAAAGAGTTAGAAGACTTGAGTGTTGAGGCAAACGCTGGAGGGGGTATGGTCTCAGTGAAGATGAACGGCAACAAGAATGTTATCGGTATTACAATCGATCCTGAAGTTGTTGATAAGGATGACGTTGACATGTTGCAAGATCTTGTTATGGCAGCAGTGAACGAAGCAACCCGCAAAGTGGATGAATTTGCTCAGGGTCAGCTTGGCTCCATGGCTGGAAATATGCCAGGTCTTTTCTGACGGCAAGGTTCAGATTAGGTGAAAGACTATCCGGGTCCAGTTTCACGCTTGATAAATGAGCTAAAGTCTCTTCCCGGTATTGGGGCTAAATCTGCCCAGAGAATTGCATTTTATATTCTGCGGGCAAAAAACGAGGAGGCCAAGCACCTCTCACAGGCGATCATAGAGGTCAAAGAAAAGATCGTTAGCTGCTCGTTGTGTAACAACGTGGCAGATCAGAACCCCTGCTTCTTTTGCTCGAGTCCAGAGCGAACATCAAATGTTATCTGTGTAGTAGAAGAGCCACCAAATGTCGTTGCTATCGAAAAGACACATGCTTTTAAGGGGAAATACCATGTATTGATGGGCAGTTTGTCCCCTTTAACGGGCATAGGGCCGGAGCAACTCAAGATTCCAAGCCTTTTGTCACGTCTAGAAGACGGTGAAGTAGAGGAAGTGATTCTTGCTACGAGCCCGAACGTAGAAGGGGAAGCGACGGCTATCTATCTCTCAAAGCTCATTAAACCGTTAGGTGTTAAAGTCACCCGAATTGCTATGGGCATCCCTGTTGGAACTGAATTGGATTATGCGGATGAAGTTACGATAGGAAAAGCTCTTTCAGGACGCCTGGAGTATTGAAAACCCAAATCGCAATATTTGTGATCTGATATTTGAAATGAAAACCGGCTTCTTCAACGTCTCTGTGAATGAAGTTCTGTGGTTTTTTCTGTGACGGTCTTCTCTGAGAGTTGATAGCCTCCATGTTATAATCCTTTTCCTTTTTGGTCCCCGGTAGCTCAACGGTGGAGCGACGGACTGTTAATCCGTAGGCTGTTGGTTCGAATCCAACCCGGGGAGCCAGATCTCTCGATAAATTGTCCTGCTCTCTGTGGTATTTTGTACTTCAAAAAATGTTAAATGGAGGAAAAACATGTTAGGTGAAAAAGTAGGCTCGATGACGGCTACTACTAGAAATAAAAATCTTCCTGGAGATGGTGCCTGTCCCAAGTTTGAGACATCGACCGACGGAGGTGGAACTCTAGCGGGAGTTGAAGTAAAGACTATGGCAACTTATTCGGCTGAAATGAGAGCTGATGGGAGCATCTATGGAGAGTGTCCTAACGCGGGTGTCATTATGACTGCGGATGGAGTGGCAACATTTAGAGCAACCGGCGCTGGGAGGTTTACCGAAGATGGTGGGTCGAGCTTTAGGGGCGCGGTTTATTTTCAGACAGCTGCGCCGTCGCTCGCAAGTCTTAATGGCAAGGCTTTCGTTTACGAGTGGGATGTAGATAGTAACGGAGACGCCACTTGGGAAATTTGGGAGTGGAAATAGTTCAGAGTAACTATTTTACGAAAACTACTTTGACAGAGTGAATACAGATTTGACTTAAGTCAAATGTGAAATCATCACGGCCAGTAGAGTGTGAACTCCTGGCCGTGTTTTTGTATAACCAGTTCGGTTAGTGAAGGCGATCTGAGCTGTTTGCCGTCGATTTGGAAAAGCGGCATAAATTCGTACAACATTCTCAGTGGCTAAGACCCGCTGTATGGGTCCAATTCTTTTGAGTCGAACGTAATGATGTTATTGCGCGAACGTGTCACGTGACCGGCGGTACTGAATCCAGGTGGCATCAAGCGCTGGAGTTTCTCAGTGTGGAGATTGAAGCGATAGGGCGAAGTTGTTTGGTCCTTTGTGGAATGAAACCATAAGTGAATTTCGTCTGGATCTGCGAAGCTACCATGGCTTCTCGGAAGGCCGTCGGGGGTAATGGGCAACCACGGCCCACCCTCTAGGGATACGCGGGAGATTCGACGATGCTCGTCCGGTACACCCCAGAGGAAGAAGTAGATAAACTTGCCGTCTGGGGAAAACCACGGTCGTCCGACGCCAGTCTCCTGAAGAATCCGCGAAGGCTGAGCCGAACCGTCGACTGGGGCGACGAACAGACCCATTGCTTTGCCGCCACCGCGATTTGACAAGAACGCAACGCTTTTGCCATCGGGACTGAACGCAGGACGCGAGTCCCGGAATCTACCATGCGTGATTTGTCGCATATTTGTCCCGTCGACATCTACGACGAAGAGATTCAGTTGCGCTTCGTACCCCCCCCGCGTTTTCGCTGCACCTGCAATTGTCAGAAGGTCCAAATGAGTGGAAGCGGCGGCATCTGAGGCAAATACGATCCGTTGGCCCTGCCAGTCAAAAGAAGGCCCTATAGATCCGACACCTTCCGGTGTAATTGGACGTGTCGTATTCTCGACGAAGTCGTGGAACCAAATTCGTGGTCGGCCTTCAGCGCCTCCCCAAAAGACAGCGCCCTTTCCTTCTGGATCAACGCACGGCTGTACGAAGAACCCGGGTGCAGGCGACAAGCGTCTGACTGTGTTGTCTGGAAACCAGGCATAAACATGCTTCTCGAAGATCTCCGCGACCGAAGGTTTCGTGTCCGATTGGGAAGACGGGCTAGCAATTATAGACAAACCCACGATATGTACGAAAAACAGAGCTGAGGCGCAGCGGAGAGAACACATATCTATTCTCCTTTCATACACAGCGGTTGGGCTTTCCCAGATAGCTTAATTCTGTTCGGATATCCGCTGAACAACTATTAGACAGTTTCTGTATAAAGATTGTCAATATAACTACTCACACCGCGGGCGAGGATTGACGTGTATGTTGGTGGACCACGTCAGAATGGTTTGGTTATTCCTGCAAAGCCACTTTTTTTCCTATTTGTGAAAACAGGAAGGATAGTTCCGCAGCATTGTCTTCGATTCTTTGTGATAAAGAGACCCCGCGACCACCTGCATGTCCGGCCTTAGGATGGTAACGGAGAATTACTGGCAGCCCGGACGAAGTCGCACCTTGAAGTCGCGCCGCCATCTTTCGAGCTTGAAGTGGTGGGACTCTTGTGTCGAGATCTCCAGACGTTAGCATCACTGCTGGGTATGATTCCCCCTCTTGTATTGCTTGGTAAGGAGAGTACTTTCGGAGAAAAGCAAACTGTTCAGCGATACCAGCATCACCATATTCAAGCAGTGCAGGCATATTGTTTGAATCAGTGAAGGTGTAAAAGCGAACCATATCTAGGTCTGGAAAGCCACACAAGACTGCACGAAACAGATTTGGTCTTTGGGTTAACGCACTTCCAACAAGTAATCCCCCATTGCTTGCGCCACGTATAGCTAAACGGTTCGGATTCGTGTAGTTGTTTTCGACAAGCCAATCACCAGCTGCTATGAAATCGTCGAAAACATTCTGTTTGTTTTCAAGCATGCCATCTCGGTGCCATTGCTCACCGTATTCACTTCCACCACGAAGGTTAGCAAGAGCAAAAACACCTCCATGTTCCATCCAGATAGAAGCCATTGTGTCAAAACGAGGGACCCGGGCAGCGTTGAAACCACCGTATCCCGTGAGAATTGTAGGTGTGTCACCTGAAAGCTCTAGGCCTTTAGAATGAGCTACGTACATGGGTATAGTTGTGCCATCTTTGGATTCGTATCTAACTTGTTTGACGGTAAAGTCATCAGTTTTGAAAGGAATGTCGGAACTTTTCCATATCTCTTTCGTCCCCGCATCGAGATCGAGGATGTATGTGTTCCTTGGTTGGATTAAAGATTCAACCGTTAACAGTGCTTGTCTTGTCCCAGCCCCTTGGATTGTAGCCACGGAGTATGGGGGTATTGGAATTTCACCAACTTCTGTTCCGTCTAACTCGAAGATTTTTATCTCGCTACTTACGTCATGTAGGTAGGTAAGATAGAGTTTTCCATCGATAACAGTAAAATCCTGCAGTACATCTTTTCGCTCAGGAACTACAGTGATCCAATATTCCTGAGAGGGTTTCTTTAAATTAATCTCCATAAGCTGGTTGTTGGTAGCATTTAGGTTGGTTCGAACAAAAAGACGGCCTCCTCCAAAACGAGCGTAGAAACGTGCATTTGCACCGGTTGAAAGTGGAACTGCTGGAGTATCATTTTCCATGTTCTTTAGGTGAAGCTCACTTCGAGCCCAGCCGTGTTGAACGGTCAGGAGCAAAAAAGCGTCGTCATTTAGCGAGCTAGCATTAATGAAGTTCCTTGGGCCGTAGCTTTTACCGAAAAGAAGTTTGTCTTTTTCAAAGCTGGTGCCGAGTTTGTGAAACATGACCCGTGGTCCTGTTTTACGTGATCGGTGGGTATAGTAAAAGCCATTGTTGGTCTTGGCGAAGAAGATGTTGCTATACAGAGCGTTCGGGAGTGTTTCGTCCCTATCAAAATTATTTTCAATGTCGCGTAATCGAACCTCAATCTCGTCCTGTCCACCGTCGCGGACGCTATACAAGAGGAATTTCCCATCCGAAGAAACAGATAAAATTTCTACTTTTGTTGTGTGGTCGGGGCTCATAGGGTTTGGGTCAACGATGAGTTCATAATCCTCTTCAGGATCTATGGGAATGAGTTCATTGTTTTCAGGAGCCTTTCTTCGAAAAATCGAAGAAAGCTCTTCACCTTTTCGCCTAAGTGTAAAGAACTCGTACTCTCCACCCTTTCTGGGTGAGCCGCTGGCCACGATGCCCATAAACTCCCGAAGCTTTGACCGGAGATGTTCTCGAATTGGCGTTTCACCAATGATTCGTTCTGCATATTTGTTCTGAGCATCAATCCACGCTCGTGTTCGAGGATCGTTCTGGTCCTCCAGCCATCGATATGGATCCGGAACGGTCTCGCCGTGAATCATGTCAACGACGTCACTTCGTTCGGTTGCTGGAGGAGGAGGATACTCTGATGTACAAGCTGAGAATAAGAATGAAAAGAAGACAAGGTCTTGGAGTAGTTTTCGAGTAGACATACCCTTCCAATATCAGTACTCAATCACTGTTGTCAATGGTGTGGCAGGCGGGGTTTTTGAAATTGTCTTTGTTGAGATAGTTAATATCGTATTGAAAAAGGCAGTGAATAGCTGCGGTTTCTCTGCGCAATTAAACCCAATCCGGTTTTCTTGTGGGGCCGAATTAGGAGTCGCTTCGTCTGAAGGCCGCGGAGCGTGAATGTCCTGAGAGCCCTTCCAGTTCAGCAAAGACCTCAGCGTCTCTTATTGCCGCTAGACTTTCTTGGGGCTTATCGATTCGCATCCAGCTACGTACACGGAGAAAGTTGAAAACACTTAGGCCTCCTGTATAGCGGGAGGTTTTGCCAGTCGGCAGAACATGGTTGGGCCCAATCCCGTAATCGCCAAGAACTTCCGCTGCCCCTTCTCCAATGAATATTGCTCCATAATGGGAGAAACGGTTTGCCAGAAGCTCTACCTCACGGCCTTGGACTTCAAGGTGTTCGGGGGCTAAAGAGTCAACTGCAGCTAAGATCTCCTGGTCATTGTCACACAAGACAGTAAAGCCATTCTGTAACGCTTGGGTAGCGATCTCGCTGGTCGGCAAAGTAAGCAACTGCTCCTTTAAGGCTACGTTGACAGATAAATGCAACGCTTGACTATTGGTTACCAAGATCGGTACTGCATTAGGGTCATGCTCAGCTTGAGCTAATAGATCTGCAGCGATGATTTTTTCGTTTGCCGTATGATCTGCAACTACAACGAGTTCACTTGGTCCTGCTAGCATATCGATTGCAACTCTTCCCGTGACACATTGTTTAGCTGTAGTAACCCATTGGTTACCTGGTCCAACAATGATGTCTACGCTGGGTATACTTGCGGTGCCATAGGCAGCAGCAGCCACAGCTTGAGCACCACCTGCGTTCAGCAAGGAGTTTGCACCGGCGACATAAGCTGCGCCAAACATGACATCCTCATTGCTTGGCGTAAGAACCCAGATATCTGAAACGCCCGCTGTTTTAGCAGGTATTACAGTCATTAACACGCTTGAGGGTAATGGAAAGCGACCGCCTGGAGCGTAACAAGCAGCACGCTCTATGGAAGCAAGTTTGTGGCCAGCTGATCCGCCGGGTATTACCATCTCGAACGGAGCCAGGCTAGCTAATTGACCTTCGGCAAAAGATCTGATGCGATCTGCAGTCTGTCTCAAAAGTGTTTGGATACGTTTTGGCAGTCTCTTGAAAGCGGCTTCAAGATCGTGGCGGGTTAAGACTAATGGGCAATTTGCCCTTCCGTCGAACTCGATGCTGAAACGTTTGATTGCGGCGTCTTCTTCAGTGCGGACGGCTTTTATGATCGAGCGTACTTTATCTAGTGTTTCGCTGTTGAGCGAGTCCCGTTGCTCGAAGGCAATGTCACTAGGTTTGATTAACCGAAGTTGTCCAGTTTTCATTAACTTTCTCCTTGGGTTTTGGCATTTCCTGGGCGGCGGGTAACCACTAATGCGCGTTGGTCCAGAAGACTGGCGACCTCAGAAATACGGATTCCGTGCCTCCCCATTGCTACTAAGGAGAAGTAAAGTAAATCCGCTGCTTCACGAACGACTTCCTCTGCCCCAACGGCATGGGCGAGTTCTTGTGCCTCTTCGACAAGCTTGGCGTTTAGAAGTTGAGAGTCCTCATATAGTCGCTTGGTGTAGGAACCACTGGGAGCATCCAATAGTCGATCGCGGACAGTTCGTTCGAGTTTTGCGAGACCACGGACATTTCCCCAGCAATTGTCTTGGTTTAGATGACAAAAACCTGAACCGCTTTGATCGACTGTAAAACGTAAAGAATCTCTATCGCAGTCAGTTGCTACTTCAATTAGGCGTTGAGTGTTGCCGCTAGACTGCCCTTTAATCCAAAGTCCACGACGTCTTGACCAGTAGGCACCTATCCCGTCTCTAAGTGCTACCCGAAGAGATTCAATATTCGAATAACAAAGGCCAAGGGCACGATCGAGCTGATCCACTATTACAGTTGGCCAAAGACCATCAGGGCGGTCGCTTTTTAATGGAGCGGCGAATCCGTCGGCTAAGCCTAAACGCTCCGTATACAGAGCCATGCCTACCTGAGCATCTACGCCTAGCCGATCAAGTGATGCAACATCTTTTGCGGTTGTGATTCCCCCTGCGATGGTCAGTCTTGCTCCTTGACAGGAATCGACTAGTTGCTCGACTTGATCAATATGGGTTCCTTGTAATCGACCTTCGCACTCCACGAATGTGACGAGGAAACCTGCAACATAAGGAGCTAGTTCTGTCATGCGTTCGATGACATGACGACCCGTATGGCTTCTCCATCCTTCAACCACCACTTCTCCATCGACAGCATCTAAGGCTACGATTGTTCGTTGTTTTGGTAGTTTTTTTAGGAACTCTGTAGTGGCGGCTGTTCCTATAATGATTTGTTCAGCGCCGCAGTTTAACCAGTGAAGAGCTGTTTCAATGTTTCGGATTCCACCTCCGACGCGGCACCGGTAGCGCCGAACTAAAGCTTCTATGAGACGTGAATTGTTCCCTTGCTGAAGAGCTGCATCTAAGTCGATGACAGCCATAGATCCAATTCTTCCGAATCGCTGGGCCACAGCCATAGGATCACCTGCGTTTAGAGCTTGAGTTTTGCCACCAACGAGTTGGACAGCGTCACCATTCATGATATCGATGGACGGAATTAGCATGGTCTAATCCTTATTTTTTGCTTTGCGAGTTCTGTTTTAACCTGTTTCAAGGTGTAATCCCCTTCGTGGAAAATGGAGGCAGCGAGTACAGCGCTTGCCCCTGCGTGGATAGCTGCTACCATGTGGTCAGGAGTGTTGGCACCGCCAGAGGCAATTACAGGAATGGAGATGACTTTAGTTACGGCAGCTATTAATTCTAGGTCATAGCCTCTTCGAGTGCCGTCTCGATCCCAACTGGTTAGGAGAATTTCCCCGACGCCGCGTTTAGTACTCTCCTGAGCCCAATCGATAGCATCAATGGATGGTCTCGCTGTCCCGGATTGTGTTACTAATTCCCAGTTCCCATTGTCCGTTCGCGCAGCATCGATGGCCAGCACAGTACATTGTCTTCCGAAACGAGAAGAAATTTCGTTTAGAAGATTCGGGTTTGCTACTGCCGCACTGTTTGTTGAGACTCTGTCGGCTCCGGCATCAAGTAGGCGTCGAGCATCGTCCACATGTCTAACACCGCCGCCTACTGTTAGCGGCAAGTCAAGTACTGCACGGACAGCACTAACTGTTTCGATCGAAGTTTTTCGTCCATCAGGGGTTGCTGAAACATCAAGAATGATCAATTCGTCAGCGCCTTGTCTTGTATAATTTTTGGCACATTGAACTGGATCGCCTGCGTCGCGAAGTCCTTGAAATTGAATACCCTTGACTACACGACCATTACGGACATCGAGACATGGTATGAGGCGTTTTGTTAACAATGCGAACCTCCTTTTGTGAGCCAACGGCGCAAAAGTGCGCTTCCAAAAGAACCGCTTAATTCAGGATGAAATTGGCACGCTAATACAGAGCCCCTTTCAAGACCGCCGCAGAATCGTCCACCATGTTCTGTATAGGCACAACACCAACCTGGAGGAGGCGAGGCGAGGCGAAATGAGTTTGCGTAATAAACAAACCCGGTCTCTAGTAGCGCACAGTTCGGTTCTGTCTCTAGCATGTTCCATCCAAAGTGCGGACTAATAACCGATGAATCAAATGATTTTACTGTAGCTGGAATAATGCCTATGCCTTCGACAGAAGGATTCTCGTCACTAGCTTCACAGAGCAATTGGAGGCCGAGGCAGATAGCTAAGGTTGGTCGATCATTGTGGATACGTTCACGTAACGCTTCGACAATGCCGGCTTGCTTCAGGGTTTGCATCCCGGGACCGAAAGCACCGACTCCTGGAAGAACCAGATGATCCGCTCCATAAACGCGGTCTGGGTCTTTGGTTAATTCAATCGCTCGTCCTTCACGCTGTAGGGTCGCCTTAATCGAAGCAATATTAGCGAGGCCGGTTTGCACAACTGTCACGGAGCTCATTTAAGGGTTTCTTTTGTACTTGGAATAGAATCTCTTCCGGTGAGTTGTACGGCTTGATTCAATGCAAGGGCAAAGGCTTTAAAGGCAGCTTCTGTTTTGTGATGGTCATTGTTCCCTTTGATGAGATCAATGTGTACAGCTGCTTTCATAGTTACAGCAAGAGTCTGAAAAAAATGAATAATATTTTCCGTGGCTAGTTCTCCGATCATCTCTCTGTTCAAGGGCAGATGAATTACCGGAGAAGGCCGCCCGGAAAGATCTATTACTGTGCGTACCAACGCTTCATCGAGAGGAGCATAGGCGTAACCAAACCTTGTGATGCCCCGTCGCTCAGCGAGGGCTGTGTCGATAGCTTCACCAAGAACAATGGCGCAGTCTTCGGTTGTGTGGTGACCGTCAACATCAAGGTCTCCTTGGCAATGAATTTTTAAATCAAATTGCGAGTGACGGGTTAGGGTCTCAAGCATGTGATCGAGAAAGCCGATCCCCGTGTTGATGTGAGCTTCACCACTGCCGTCTAAATTTAATTCCAGTTGAATTTTTGTTTCTCGTGTTTCCCGACTACGTTCGATGGTACGTTCTAATTCAGTCTTCATGGTAACAACTCCATTATTTCAGTCCATTTGTTTAATACGACACTTGCTCCAGCATGGAGTAACAATTCACTTGTAGGCCCAATCGATGCTTTTGGAGCGATGATCCCTATTGGCAACACTCTGGCCGAACGAGCTGCTTCGATATCATCTTTGGTATCTCCAAGCATCCATGCATGCTTTGCGTTAAGTTTTTGCAAGGAAAGCTCGACAGGAACTCCGCTTGGCTTAGGTGGTCCGTCCTCCATGGTAATGACTACTTTGAACAGTTCATTTAATTTAAACCTGGAAAGGAAATGCTCGGCATCTCGTCGAGGTCGTCCGGTGATGGCACCTAGAGAAAATTGTTTTGACAGAGACGTTAGTTTCGAACGGTCACCAATGAATGAATCATACTGCCGGAGACCTTCTTCTCCTGGATGGCCTACATAGATTTCGTCAAAGCGACGACGAATAGCCTCGAGAGACACTGAACAACCTCGTTCAGCTAAAAGCATCTGAGTGACTCGCCAGTCGTTATTGGTATTACTTCGGTGTTTGACGGCTTCGACATCAGAATCGGTTACTGTTTGACCGAAATGAGCCACGGTTTCCTTGATGGTTTGTCGATAAGAAGAGGATACGTTTGCTAAAACTCCATCAATGTCGAAAAGGATAGCTTCTGGTTTGGCTACAGTTCGAATTGCTGTTGTGAGTTGGGTCAGTAACTTTTTGTTGCCGGGGCAGGTTATCCGAATGTCATTAGCAAGAGTCTTGTCGTTTGGCCATATTCGAATTCCTATTCCAAGGCTGGCCAAAGCGTCTCGCCACCACTGACTAGAGAGCCCATGGGCGAAAACGAAATTTCCTTGGGACGATGGTACTTCCCAACCACAATTGGCTAGTTGATTCGCGATGACTTTGCGTTCTTTTCGGACAGTGCTTACAAACTCGTCTACGGAGCTCTGGTTGTCTATGCTGCTTTTAGCGAGCAATAGAGAAGCTGATGAGACAGGATAAGGTAGCCCGACAGCCCTCAATGAACTTATCCATTGCGGTGCACCCATGACATAACCAATTCTTAAACCGGCTAGACCACGTGCTTTTGAAAAGGTGCGAAAAATTAAAGCATTCGGAAGCGAAAGAGCGACTTCGGTAAGATCTTCGTCGGCAAACTCAATGTATGCTGCGTCTAACATGATCATGCTGCCAGGGGCTTCAACTGAAAGCCGCCTTAAATCGTTTGGAGAAGCAATACTTCCCGTGGGATTGTTGGGGCTTACCACTGCTATAACACTCGTGCCGGCATCTACTGCATTCAAGACCTCGTCGATGGGGTAGGCTGAGTCTACCCAGCTTACGAGACGAGTGGATGCCCCGCACCAAAGCGCAAAGCGGGGGATCATTTCAAATGTTGGGGAAGGTACAACTAAATTACGACCTGGGCACAGAAAGGCGCGGCACATCCTTAGCAGGGCATCATCACCACCCGCTGTTACCAAGACGCTTTCTGGAGGCAAGTTGAAGTGCTGTGCTAATTTTGACTCTAGCTCATGCGCGTCGGGGTATTGCTTCAAAGCATTCGCACTTAAGTTCTTTAGAGATTTCAATATTTGTTCGGGGGGCAGCAAACCTTCATTTCCGTCGAGGCGGAGTTGGGTTGGAGCGGGGTGTCTGGGAACACGATAGGGTGGTTCCCGAAGCCATGGTACGGTAGATGGTTTAACAGTTGTCATTTGCCACCTCTTTAGATGATTACTTGATTAATGTGACTGACCACAATGTCAGAGGCACCAGCTTGTTTGATCTGTGGAATAAGCTTAGCCAAACACTCGCGTGGCACAACTGATTTCACAGCAAACCCAGTTTTCCCTTCTAGGGCAGCAACGGTAGGTTTTCGCATTGCTGGCACCAGGGTAACAATCTGTTCGAGCTTTTCTAGGTTTACGTTGAATTCCAGCATTACTCTCTTTCTCGCGTCTAGTACAGCTTTGAGAAGTAACACGAGGTTTTCAATTTGGTCTCTACGCCACGGATCGTCCATTGCGGGTTTGCTCGCGTAGATTCGCGTCGAAGAGTACATAAGGGTATCGACAATTTTTAAGCGATTTGCAGAGAGAGTTGACCCCGTCGCTGTGTTGTCGATCACGCAATCAGCATCTTCGGGAGGAAGGACTTCTGTTGCCCCCCAGCTGCGCACGAATTGGGCTTCAATGCATTGTTTTTCAATCCAAGATTGAGCTAAGCGAGTGTATTCGGAGGCAACAATTAAAGGTCGACTTGGCAATTGGCCATCTATTAGCAAGCTTTCTGGTGCTGCGGCAACAACGCGGACAGGATCGAGGCCGGTGTCCAGTAACTCAATGACATCGGCATTGAGCTCAGAAACCCAATCTAGACCAGCAAAACCAAGGTCCCGGCGTCCGGCGTTCAGCATCTCCACAATTCCCTGAGGCTTTAGAATTTTTGTTGAAAAACCAGGCACCGAAAGCTGAGGTCGATAGTCTCGAACGGTGGTTTTGAGAGGGCAGCCCGCATCGGCAAATAGCCGAGTGACACCTTCAAAAATACGTCCTTTTGGTAGCGCTAGCTGTACAGAGCAATGCTTCTTCATGGCTGCCATCCTTTTGTGCTTAGGCCGGAAAAAATCAGGAAGTATGGCGAAAAAAAAACGCCAGTCCTGGTTGGACCGGCGTTTTAAATTTCCAGTGTTCGTGCTACGTCAACGCCGGCCCACTCCATGATGATGGACATAATGGCGATGTAGATGACGAACAAGTTGATTCATTAGAGCGATCTTAACTGGTACATGTACTGAAATCAAGTTCTAAACAAACCGCATTACGTTGTAGTTATATAGTGTTGGGGCAATGTTGGCGACTTGTCTCAAAAAACCTATTGGAACCGTTCATAAACAGCGTGGCTCACTCGAACTTCTCCATTTTCAGTGACGCTATGATATTCATTGTTGATTGTATTCCCGTCCTCGGATAAAACGTTGATGATTACATTCACACGGTTGCCGATGCGATTCATAATGTAATTAGTTTTTTCGTCTAGGGAAACAACAGCAGAATCATCAGTGTTTGAATCACCAGTGACCGGTCGCAAGATCCCATCAAACAAGGTTACATAACCCCACTTCCGTTTCTCGCCGTTTGTGTTAACAGCATCAATGGTAATACGCATTCCACCATCCCCGTATGGTTCATAAGTCATTATGTTTTGTGCGGGTGCGGGTGCATCGGATTTAAGCTTCCACTTACCAAAACGAGGATTTGTGTCCTGAGCGGATACAAGTGACGTGATAGCGAGGAAACCAACTACTAAGCTTACATTTCGTAGTAAAAATAATTTTTTCATTCGTTTAGACTCTTTGGATTAAGTGGCGCGTGTTCTGTAGAACAAGCTACCTGTTTAGTTAGTTATTGTTCATTCTAGCGGTTCTACCGTTGCTGTTGCAACGGATCGACAAAAGTTAGTGTTTGTGGCGTTAGCGGAGGAAAAACAATTCGCGACTTGATATTGTTTCATCTTTCTGAGGCGTGGGAGTAAATATTTAGATTAGAAGAACTTATTGCTGGTGTTTTATTTTAAGTTCTCTGATTCTTGTGGAATTTTGTTGAATCCAATCAGCAGCTTGCTTGGCTAGGCGACTCAAATCACGTCCCCCGGAACCTTCATGTGAGAGTTCTTTACTAAAACCTTTGCCATTGTCTAATCGAATTATCGCCCACATTTTGGGTGCTTTTTCATTTGGGCTAAAAGTGTGACCGATGACATTCCCAACGGGGCCGAATTGAACCGACAGTTTCCCTTGTCCGAGAAATTGCACTGTAACTTGCGCAGATTCACTTGTGTACGCAAGTTCTATAGAAGAATCTGCGTGTTTACCGAGTTCACGGCGAAACATGTCTAGATGGTCGTCATTAAACCCGGCGTCGCTATCTTGGCTAAAAGTATAGACGCTGATAGATTTAGTTTGGCTGTAAGCGGTTGATATACAAGCTAGAAGCAGTAAAGTAGTCCACGTTTTCATGGCAGTGTTATTCTAGTACTTTCGGTGTGTATATCGTGTTCTTTTAATGTTTGTGTAAAAATTTCATTTAGAGGTACTTGCGTCTAATTCTTGAGAACCTTAGATTGTGTATTAGCGTTGATATTTTGCCGAACCACATCATTGCTCGCGACCCTCTTGTTTGCCTTGAAGGCGTTTACCCAGACAATACCAGCCGGTGCGGTTATAGAAAGTATAGAGATTGTTGTTGAAGATGTCTTTGAAGAAAATGGCGAAGTTCCTGATTTCTGGGCGTACCGGCTTGCGAATCAGCTACACATCAAGACACGAGAGAAAATCGTTCTTCAAGAATTGTTATTTTCTGAAGGAGAAGAGATTGACGAAGAAGCCTTAGCCCAAACCGAGCGAAATTTAAGAGCTCTTCCGTTTGTTCGACGAGCACGAATTGAGAAGACACTGACGCAAGAAGGAAATGTTCACATACGTGTGACGCTATTGGACAGTTGGAGTACACAACCTGAATTTCGATTTGCTAAAACGGGTAATGATGTCTATTGGGCAGTTGGGCTGACCGAAAAGAATTTTCTTGGGTATGGAAAAGAGTTGAAAATATTAAGGAGCTCCGACCTGGATCGACAACAAACCTTTGCGCAATACAACGACCCGCGTTTTTTTGGATCTAGGGTGCAGACAAACACTCTCGTCTCTGATGCTTCTGATGGTCACCGGATTCATTTCCAAGCCTTGCGGCCCTTTTATGCAATCGACACAATGTGGAGCTTCCGTGCCCAGTACGAGGATTTTGAGCGTCTAGATCCTATTTATGCAATGGGGGAGCGTGTTGACGAGCTCCACCATCTTCGCCAACGTAAAGAAGTAGAGTTAGCACGTGCGGTAAAACGTACGCCTGCAACAGCGGTCCGGGTACATATTGGATACGATGGTATGCGCGAAACCTTCGATGAAACTATTGACAGTAGACGTTTTGGGATGATTCGCACGGGTATAAGTAGTGTCAGTCATCGCTTTTTGAAGTTGAACTACTTAAATCGCTTCGAACGCCCTGACGATATTAATCTAGGGAACGAGACCGCGGGTTTCATAGGTGTTTCGACTCCTGAGACAGGCGGTGAAGACAGTACTTCTTGGCACTTCCTTTTCACAGAAAATATAGGCTTTCGCCTGAATAACAAAGGTTTTGTTTTAACCAGAGCATCTTGGGAGGCTAGACATCGAAACGAGCAAGTTGAGAACAGCCTGTTTTCACTGCGGGTGAATTTAGTGCAAAAGCTCACGAACAAAAGTGTTTTTCTTGCGAAAGCAGAATTGGTTCATGGTCATCAACTAGACGCAGAACGGCAGGTTCGTCTTGGTGCCGATAATGGATTGCGGGGGTATCCGGTTCGACAGTTCAACGGGGATCGTTCTTTTTTAGTTAGTGCAGAGGCAAGGTGGTTCTTATTTGATGACGTGGCAAATCTTGCTTCGATCGGAGTTGCAACATTTGTCGACACAGGATATGCGTGGCCGAAAGGCCAGCCAATGGTACTTTCAGACATGCAATCTGACGTTGGCATGAGTTTGTTAATTGGAGGAAGCAGGGTTTCCGCATCACGGCCAGGTGTCCGAATCGATTTGGCTTATGCTTTTTCACCTATAGAAGGTCACCGGCGCTGGCTTTTTTCTCTAGGATCACAAATGGGTTTTTGAGATGAAGAGCTGACCATGTCACAAAAACTTCGAGAACAAGCGTTAGCTATCTATCGCGCGGGATTGTCTGCGGCAGAACCTAAGAGAATATTAGAAGAAGTAGACATCCCAGAGACTCTTCCAGGCGGACGATTGTTAATTTTCGGCGCTGGGAAGGCAGCTGCCCATTTGGGAAAAGCTCTGGAGGAAAAACTCGCCGGGCGAGAATATTCGGGACGAATTATTACAAAGTATGACCACGGGCTACCGCTCAAAAACTTGGTTGTTGAAGAAGGTGGGCACCCATTGCCTGATCTGTCCGGACTTCGTGCCACAGAGCACATCCTTACAGATTTGGCAGAGATAAGGACAGCCGACCGAATTATATTTCTGTTAACGGGAGGGGCATCTTCTCTTCTTGTTGCCCCTGCCCCTGGATTGAGTCTCTCAGATAAGGTCAGTGTCACCGACCGATTGCTTCGAAGTGGTGCTACGATTCAAGAGCTCAATGCTGTACGAAAACACCTTTCGGCAGTAAAAGGAGGACGTCTTTTAGAACGGTTGGAACCTGCTAATAGTGTGCTGAGCTTAATCATCTCAGACGTTATTGGGGATGATTTATCTGCTATTGGTTCTGGTCCAATGGCAGCAGATCCAACAACCTATAAGGACGCTTTGGACATTCTTGAAGCATACTCATTGATGGAGGAAGTTCCACCATTAGTTAATAATCACTTGCAGCGGGGAGCTACGGGGGACGTTGCGGAGACACCGAAGCCTGGCTCTTCTGTTCTTGATATAGCAGAGCACCGAATTCTTGCTAGTAACCAGAATTCGCTTCGCGCTGCTGAAGCTTGCGCTCACTCTTTGGGCTTCAAAGTAAATGTTTTTGCTTACGACATGGTTGGAGATGTTCATGAATGTGCTACGAGTTATGCACAGATGCTCCTACGTCTCAGAGGTGGCCCACCATGTGCTCTGTTAGCTGGCGGTGAACTCACTCTCGAAGTTACCGGTACAGGAAAAGGAGGTAGGAGTCAGGAATTTGCTTTAGTTGTTGCTCGTGAGTTGGCAGGTTGTGAGGGGGTTGAGGTTCTAGCTGCGGGAACAGATGGTACAGATGGTCCTAACGATGCGGCGGGAGCATTTGCTAACGGCGAATCGTGGGAGGGCGGACGGTTGTTGGGCCTTGAAGGTTCGACCTTTCTTGCTAACAATGATTCACACACATTTTTTGACAGCCAAAGAGCACTATTAAAGACAGGGCCAACGGGTACTAACGTAAATGATCTAGTTGTGGGTCTTACTGCTTGATATTATTGAGTTAGTTCAAGTGATGCCTTGGTGCTCCAATCAGAGTCAGCGTCTTTGGTTAAGTAACGAGCCCACGAAAGTTTTTCTGCTACTGGCATGTTTAGAGCTTCGTAGAATTTTCCGTAGTTAAACAGAACGCGAAGATCCTTTGGGTTTAGCGACTCTGCCTGTCGAAGTAAGGCCAGACCTTTTTGAAGCAATTTGTAACTATCCTGACCTTTGTGTTTTGCACGTTCAAAGTGGATTACGGCGAGTCCGTTTAGTGGGCTCACGCAGTTCGGGTGAGCTTCGTGGGCAATTTGTAACAGTTTCTCCGCCTCATCGATTTCCCCTATGTCGATTAGTAGGAGTCCTAGAATTAGCATCGCCTTGGGTTCTGGAGCTATGTTGATGGCACTTCGCAAATTTTCGATTAATTTTTCTGCTGTTGGGTCTGGAGTGTCGAATAGGCTCCTTATAGTGTCGGCGTGTTCAAATTGAGTAATGTAACGGAGAGGGAGTCTGCCGGTACTTTTGCGAAGTTTAACAAGAGTTTGAAGAGTCTGATTTGCTAACCGTTGACTTTTGTAAGGCAATATATAGTGTTGCCGAATCAATAGGGTCAGTATCGTTATTAGTAAAACAGCAATTGCTACTGCTGTAGCTGTCTTGCTCCGGTCTTTTGACATGCGAGGCGGAAATTGCATCGGTCAATCTGTGAATTTCTTTAAGATTTAAAGTGAAATAATAGAGCGGAAAGAGTCAGGTGCAAAGCGTAAGAGCATAGTAGTCTCTGACACAAATTCTATTCAAGGTATAATTCAAGCATGACAAGTAACAAGCGGGAGCGTAGTCGCTCTACTACTGTCCTTGCGGTAGCACGTGACGGTTCCACTGCGATTGCTGCTGATGGTCAAGTTAGTATGGGTGACACAGTGATGAAGCACGGTGCTCGCAAATTGAGACGCTTATCGTCTGGAAAGATCGTCGCTGGTTTTGCCGGAACAACGGCGGATGCTCAGGCATTGTTCACAAAATTTGAAGCCAAATTGGAGGAATTTCAGGGAAATTTGGAGCGTTCAGCTGTAGAGCTTTCGAAGGATTGGCGCACCGATCGAGCGCTTCGGCGTCTCGACGCTCTTCTGATTGTGGCGAATAAGGAACATATACTCCTTCTTTCAGGAAACGGAGATCTTATTGAACCTGATGACGGGGTACTAGCAGTTGGCTCTGGTGGTCCTTATGCGCTTGCAGCTGCCCGTGCCCTAATCGTTCATACAAATTTATCTGCTGCTGAAGTTGCCAAAGAAGCACTTCTCATAGCAGCCGGTATCTGTGTTTATACAAATGATCAAATAATAATGGAGGAGCTTTAAGTCATAGACTTGAAGCTTGATTAAGCATGGTTTTCTATCTCCCGGATTCTAGTGATCCAAGTCCCAAACTCGATCAATTAACACCTCGGCAGACAGTTCTAGAGCTCGACAAGTACGTAGTTGGTCAGCATGACGCCAAGCGAGCTGTGGCGGTTGCTCTCCGCAACAGAATGAGGCGCTTAAAGTTGCCTCCTGAAATGGCCGATGAAGTAGCACCGAAAAATATAATCATGATCGGGCCCACTGGGGTTGGCAAAACGGAGATTGCCCGCCGGTTAGCCCGACTATCAAGTTCCCCCTTTATGAAAGTTGAAGCCTCAAAGTTTACAGAGGTCGGTTATGTTGGCCGTGATGTTGAGGCTATGGTTCGCGATCTTGTCGAAATCGCCGTTGACATGATCCGAGAAGAAAAACTATACGAGACGCAGGACAAAGCTGAAGAAAATGCTGAGGAACGACTTTTAGATTTGTTGTTGCCGCCGATACGTCTTGTGACCGATTCAAGTTCTGAATCGGACCCGTCAGTTTCCTCTGGCGCTGATTCAAAGGACTTCAAAAAAACGAGAGAAAAGCTCCGGTCCCAATTACGAGAAGGAAAATTAGACCACCGCAATGTAGAAGTTGACGTACGAGAGCGAGCAATGCCTTCCTTTGAGGTGATTACGGGTGCTGGCGTTGAGGAGATGGACATAAACCTTAAAGACATGTTGCCAGGTATTTTGGGTGGGCGGACGCGTAAACGTGACATGAAAGTTCCTGAGGCACTTGAATACTTGATGCAGGAGGAAGAACAGAAACTAATCGATCCTGATCTGGTCGCACGCCTAGCTATTGAGCGTACAGAGCAGACTGGAATCATTTTTATTGATGAAATGGACAAAGTGGCAAGTCGAGAAGGGGGTCACGGGCCGGATGTCTCACGAGAAGGGGTACAACGTGATTTATTACCGATCGTGGAGGGCACTTCGGTCACTACAAAGCACGGAGTAGTTCGAACAGATCACATTCTTTTTGTGGCGGCGGGTGCATTTCATATCTCGAAGCCCTCGGACCTTATCCCTGAGCTTCAGGGACGTTTTCCCATCCGAGTTGAATTGTCGTCACTAAGCCACAATGATTTTCTTCGTATTCTTAGAGAGCCTAGAAATGCACTTTTGAAACAATACCGCGCCTTACTTGCAACTGAAGGACTTGAGTTAGAGTTTACTGATGATGCTGTTGAGGCTATTGCTTCATATTCCATGACAGTGAATGAAAGAACTGAAAATATTGGAGCTCGAAGGCTACATACAATTATGGAAAAAGTGTTGGATGACTTGCTGTTTGAAGCCCCGGAGCTGACCCAGAAGAGTTGGACTATTGATGGCAAGTATGTCAAGAAGATGCTGGACAATATTGCTAAGGACGACGATATCTCTCGCTATATTCTTTAGTTCAGTAATAGGTCTGACTGGACTAGGGTGTGGTAAACGAGGTGATCCGTTGCCACCAATTAGGCCATTCCCAGGCAGAGCAGAGGAGGTAACGGTTTGGCAATCAGGATCCCGGATTCAGCTATCATGGTTAGCCCCTACGCGTAATACTGATGATACGACTGTGAAATTAGAGCTCTTGGAAGTTGAGATACGTGGTCGAATCATTGACATTCCAAGCCTCTTGGAGCAACAAACAGAGCTTTATGAACCGGAGGTGAGTGAAAATCAAGAGGAAGAAGCCATTGACCTCGGGCTTTTTGAAGCAGATAACTCTGTGGCGGATGACACAGTTAGCACAACTGACTTAGGCGGGGACAATGTTGAAATTGAAACATACTCGATGGGCATCGATGGCGTCATTGATGAAATTATTGATCTTGTTGAAAACTACGAGCCATGGAGACTTCCAGAGGCTCCGGAACTCGAAATACCTAATTTTGCTCCTGTGTCACGACCTGTGGCTACTCTACAGTCCGTTGTACCTGGCGAGTTGAAAGCATTTTCAATTGATATTGACCCTGAATGGATTGGACAGCGGCTTCAGTATGCAGTCGTATACATCAATCGTAGTGGACGACGAGGGGAGCGTTCTGTTGCAGTACAAATTGAACCACTATCGGCCCTGAGTGCGCCTAAACAACCCGTGGTAGAAAAGGGAGATGGTTTTGTTGAATTAAGTTGGAGTGTTGATAGTGACAGTGTTGAAGAAAAGCCCTACTTTTCAGTGTTTCGGCGCTTACAGTCAGTGAAGGATTATTCTCTCCAGCCGATTAACTTGGTTCCGACTAATTTAGCACGGTGGCGTGACGCAACTGTTCCTTTCGATGTCGAAGTATGCTACAGCGTCAAGAAAATTTCAGCGCCGCCATTATCAGTCAGTGGGTTAGAAGGAGTTATTAAGGATATTGATGAGGTTGTTGATGAAATATTGGAATTTGCAGAGGAATATGATTCAGAAATACCAGAATTTATTGTGCCAAAAGTTCCAGAATTGAGAAACACTGCTAGCATCGAGAGTGATCGGTCTCCTGAACTGTGCTTGACGCTTATTGACACTTTTCCTCCTCCTCCTCCTTTAGGTGTTGCGGCTATCGCATCAGAAGGCCGGGTTCTATTGACATGGAATGATGTAGAGCGAGACGATAT
>CAZFLB010000006.1:0-3882 GCA_964518945.1 uncultured Acidobacteriota bacterium
CGCGTTGCTCAGTTACGAAGTGAAAACGCGTTTTGCTTCTGTATTCGAAGCATTTCAGACGTTTCTTTCGTTCTTTCAGGGAAGTCTTTTTGCATTACTTCTATTTGGGATGTTAACAAGAAGGGCGACACCAGCCGGAGGGATGTTTGGAATGTTCACTGGTATTTTTGTTGCTGTTGTGCTCAATGCTTTTGGCTATTTATTTCTTTGGACGGCGTGGTGGTCTTTTGTGGCTGCGTCTGCGGCACTCTTAATGGTTAGCGCATTTACTCAACGAAAGTCTGATGCTGAGTTGCAAAATCTTGTGTGTTGGTTGAAGTGATAGCGAAACTAGTTGTGATTTCTGTATACATAGGAGTGATGGTTTTGATATTAACGCCTCTAAGCCAACTTGGTATTGAAAAAGACAATTCGGAAACTAATCGATGGTGTAATGTTCGTCTGTGGGCATTGTTGGTAATTGTGCTACAGATCCTAGTGTATATAGCGTTTGGTTAACGTGCTTTGATTTAAGCATTCGTTAAAGTTCGACTTATTAGTTTTTGTCACGTAACGACCAGTGCTCTTTTGGGCTTTGTAGTTGGCTACCGTCACCGAGTTGGATTGTTTCTAGAATCCGCTCCCATGCGGGTACTGCCCAGGAACTATCGTCGATCCAATAATAGAATGTCATTAGTAGTTGAAAGAGACCATTACTCCCAAGAAGCCAACGACCATGAGCTTCTGCTTCGTTTCCAGTGTGCTTGTTCGTGGACGGATAAGCATAGTCAAGCCAGGCGAAACTTACTGGCCCGTTTGAGATTGTGTAGATTTTTTCATTTGCACTGGCTTCTGGAACATTTTTAATTAGCTGTTTTAATAGGAGTTCCGGTGACATTCTTTTCATTTCTTGTAATAGAGATGTATACGTGATCTCCAGACGGCACGACTCTTCAGGATCGGTAAATACTAGGTACCCATCTCTACTCCCTTCCATTTTCCAGGCTTTTGGGTAAAGGAACTCGAGGTTGCCACGATCGAGAACAACGATTTTTTCCTCCATAGTTCAGATATTTTAACATTTAGGTCATTGGTGATTCCCTTAGCTAGAAGTTTGTCAGTTGTGACAGATTTAATTTAGAAATTCATCTGCTTTCGTAAGGACTATTGAAGTCAGGCTGTTTAATAATAATTTCAGATTTCAACTGTTCGGATATGACGAGGAGACTTCGATGTTATTTTAATTATCTTTTAATGATATGTAGTATGCGTTTTTCTCGCCGTCGGCGAGAAAATTAGCCAGCGGGATTAGTGGTAAATTGGAATGTATTCTTGTGGCCTCTTCTTTACTCATGGCATGGCAGTATCGGTATGCTGTAGAAGAGCTGCCCCAAGTCATAAAGTGGTCTCCAGGCGCCAGTTCTGAACGATGTAACTTTATGAAAGGGTATTTACTAGTGTCTTCTATTGGGATAAGTTTTTGCATGAATCGTTCGAAGTGTTGAAATCGCCATACTGTATAAGCAAGCAGGCCTCCCGGAACTAAATAGCGTGCTAAGTCACTGAGAAGTTGAAATCGTTTCCGTTGACTAGGCACATGGTGTAATACGCCAAAGACTACAATTAATTCGAATCCTTCTGGGGGTAATTGTGAGGGTAGTATGGTTGCTGCATCAATGAAGTCATGTTCGACTAAGTTAATTGATGGAAACAAGCCAATCTGCTCTTTTGCATGATCCAACGCAAGTTTACTCGCGTCGATCCCGGTATACCTGAAACCAGACTGTTGCTTCTGGTAAAGAAATTTTGCGAAGCGCCCATTGCCACAACCGACGTCTAAAACTCTGGGTTTATCCTTGAGTCGACGGTTGACCAGGTCATAGAATTCCTCCCAGCCCTCCCATGGATTTTTTCTTTTTTGATTGAACTCATCAGCGTAGTTGTCGTAAAAATTTCTATTGAGCGCGTTGAGTTCCTTGATTGTTTTCTTGTTCAAGGCAACGTCTCAGGGGCCTTTTTACCTTCTTTCGGTGTGATGATTTTTCCAGGCAGCCTGCCTGTCATTACGTCGTTCTCGACAACAGAAATCCCTGAAACAAAAACGTGCTTAATTCCGTCAGCATACTGATGCGGTTCAAAAAAAGTTGCGCGATCCCTTAATGTTTTGAGGTCTAAAACCACAAGGTCAGCATAGAAGCCTTCTCGTAGTAGCCCGCGAGTTCGAAGGCCTAGAATCTGTGCTGGAAGCGAGGTGGCTGAACGTATAGCGCTTTCAACAGAAAGGATGCGGCGTTCCATCGCGTATCGACGAATTTTTCTGGGGAACGTTCCATAGTAACGAGCGTGAACAAATCCGTCTCCAGGAAGTGCTATCCCTGCGTCAGAAGCAGTTGCCATCCAAAGACTAGCAGCATAGATTTCGACATCGATTTCTGAAAGAGAATATCCACGCAGTTTAACTCCACCTCTTTGATCAGAAAAACCTTCTCTTTGAAGGTGGAGCGCAAGAGAAACAGCATTCATTTCATGGATTTTCATGAGCTCTAAAAGAGTTTTTCCTGTATATCCGTCTTTTGGAAAATCCATGACAACAATATTCTCAGCGCCTCCACGCCTTTGAACTTCGTGCAGAATATCTGCCCTGAGAGCACTTTTTTGTTTTGGGTTGGAGAGAACTGCTTCTAGTGCTGCTCGATGTGACATCGAGTGACGTTCATCCGAGCGAACCCATTGGGGAATCAATCTAGTGGAACCATCGCTTCCTGTGGTGTTATATGGATAGTGGTCAGCAAAAATATTAACCCCTCTTGCTCTAGCGGTATCGATGAGCTGTACAGCAGCTCGGCTTGACCCCCAGTAATCAGCGCCACGTGCTTTTGCATGTGTGGCAACTGTAGTAACTCCTGTTCGTTCGGCAATCTCTATTGTTTCCACAATAGAATCCAGAAAAGAAGGTTGATCTGGTTGTTCGAAGCTTGGCAAATACCACATCGGATCTGGTCCTGATGCTCGTTCATGTTGTACGAACACGCCCTCAAATTGTTTTACCGGTTCGACGATTGATACTACCTCTTCAGTGTTGCTCCATCGTCCTGGAATATACTCCAGGCCAGCGCTCACACCGTACGCCCCAGAACGCATACCTTCTATAACCAGACGTCTCATTTCTAAGATCTCTTCTTTCGTTGCTAGACGTTGCATGTTGCCAATTTCTGAATCAGCGAAGGGATCGTCCGAATTTTGCGACATTGCCATTGCACGTACTGTATTGTGCCCAACTAATAGGATGGTGTTCGGTCCGAACCCCTTATCCTCTAGTTCAGTTCTTTGTGATTGAATAGACAAAGGAGAACCACCGTCCTGGTTGACTACAACGGTAGTAATCCCTTGGCTGACTAAGTTGGGTGCAGAACGACGTTTTTTATCATCTGATCGTAAGCCGTTTGATCTACGACCGTCTGCGTGAGAGTGCAAATCAATAAAGCCGGGCGCCACGACAAGCCCAGAAACATCAAGTGTTTGGAGACCTGTTTTATCGTTGAGGTTTCCGATTGAGATAATTCGTCCTGAGCGAATACCAATGTCAGCAGAGAACCAAGGGTTGCCGGTTCCATCAATGATTTTGCCTCCTTTAAGGAGAAGGTCGTAGTCTTGTGCTTCGACAGAGGCGGCAGAATAGATAATAAATGTTGAAAGGGTTACCAGTTTCCATAGTTTTTCTATCATGTGAGCATGTTATCGCATAACGGTGCGTTTATTTCTATACTCAATAGTGTTTGGGAACGTGTTAGACCTGAGTTAAAGCGCTATGATAGCTAAGAGATTTTGTTATCGATAAACGAGGGCGGTACAATTTGAGTTCTTTGTTGTGCCAAGACAGTGCATGATATAGGTGGTTGTTAT
>CAZFLB010000007.1:0-8548 GCA_964518945.1 uncultured Acidobacteriota bacterium
ATCAACGGACTCACACCTGTAGCAGTCGAATCATTGACATCCGCACCTGCGTCAAGTAATCGCTCAACAATAACACCGTGGCCACTCTTACTCGCTAGGATTAAAGGTGTATAAGCACCTAGCCGTGTTTTCGCATTAATATTTCCGCCCGCATACAAAAGCATCTCTAAAATAGATTCGTTGCTTCTTTGTGCAGCCCAGTGAAGTGCCGTCATGCCAGACCCATCTGCAAGATTGACATCCGCACCGTCTATCAACAAACTTCTCAAATCCTCTATTTGACCTGCCCTTACAGCATCTGAAACCGGAAAAGCACTATTGGGTGCCGCAATAACGCTTACAACTTGGGACAAAAATGCTATGACTAGAAAAACTCGTACAATGCTCACCATAAGATTTATTGTTCCTTATCTCGCATAATTTAGAGCGTCATTATCCAGTAACAACAGGCGCCGAATTCAGGTCGAGAACCCCAGTACTATCACCAAAAGACTCCATATCATCTAGACCGAGTTTATGCAGTAGAGATAACATTGCATTCGCCATAGGCGTCCCATCTGCAGCTTTAACATGAAGATTTCCACCGAGAGTACCACCTGCATGCCCAGCTAGAAACAAAGGGCATCGTTTGTGATTATGGATGTTTGGATCTCCCATTGCCGATCCATAGAGAAGCATGGTTTTCTCTAATAAATTACTCTCGCCTTCCTCAATCTCTTGGAGTTTTTTAAGCAAATACGGTACTAATCCGACATGGTATGTATTCACTTTTGACAGTTTAACAACACCAGCTTCAGTTCCACGATGGTGAGAAACATTGAGAAATCCTTCAAAAACGCCACTCTCTGGAAAAGAACGCCCCGAAACATCTCTACTCATTTTGAAAGAGACAACACGAGTCATATCCGAAGCAAAAGCAATAGCGATGAGGTCGAACATGATCTCAACGTGCTCACGATAAGAATCTGGTACGCCGACTGGAGCATCTGGAAGCTCTCGAATTTCTCCACTTCTATTTCGTTTTTCACCCAGCTCAATACGCCGCTCAATTTCACGGACATTCTCGAGATAATTATCCAATCGTGTCAGATCCGAAGGTCCTAACTGCCCCTTAAGGCGAGACACTTCTCCTGGAATCCAGTCCAAAATACTCTTCCGCGCTAGCCGCCGAGCAGTACGTTTTTCAGGACTTCCTCCAGAACCAAACAATTGGTCAAAAGCTAAACGAGGGTCTCGAATCATTGGTAATGGTTGCGTTGGTGAAGACCAACTTATAGTGTCCATATAAACGCATGCATAGTCGTACAGACAGCCACCTGATTGATCAACATTTTCTATTGTAAGCTGCATCGACGGTAACGGGCTGTCTTGACCAAATCGTTGTGCATAAAGCTGATCCATTGAAGTTCCTACGTGCACGTCAGAGCCTTCAGTCTGCTTAGGATGCGATTGAGTCAAAAACACGGAGCTAGATCTGAAATGGTCTCCTCCGATTTCTGGGGGAGAATGTGCCTCTGCATTCCTCACGTCAGTATTGCTTACAATCGTAATCTGGTCACGGAAAGGTTCCAATGGGCTCAAGCTACTCGTACTTAAGTCAAAATCATGGCCTTCAACAGCCGGTGCCCACAAATGTTTTTTGGCTCCAATAACATTGCAACCAGCAGCTCCATGTACCATCTCCATACACACGAGACGTGGTTTCTCTGACAGACTTGCCGTTGACTTCATCGCAGGAACCATCGCCGACATATACGGCAGAGCAATCGCTATACCAGCACCTCTTAAAACCTCTCGTCTCGATATGTGCTTATTCGTAACGTACATTTTGCTCTCCTAAGAAGTTAGTAGCTACGGAATTCATTGTATTGTATTTAATGGCTCCGATGCAGCCATCTGGAAAGGAAAACTGTCTACAACACCAAGAATAAACCCGGAAAGTCGATTTTCGTTTTGCCCCGCTTGATCAACAATTTGTCTAATCGTGGGCATATCAAAGTGCTCAACTCTCCTCCCTAATGCATAAGTCATTAGACTTTGAGTGAAGGTACGGAGAAAAGGTACAGAATAATTCAACATCGCACTACTAAGTCCTAAGGGGCCATCGAGGATAGTTCCATCGTACAGCTCACCAGAAGCATCGATCGCGACCCCATCATCTTTTATTCTCCAAGCTCCAGTAACGTCGAAGTTCTCTAGAGCAAGGCCAATCGGGTCGATGAGGATATGACAAGAATTACAAGCCGGATTGTCCCGATGTTCCTGCATGCGTTCTCGAATGGACAAACGCCTTTCTGCTGTAGCTGCTTTAGTCTCTTCGAGTTCCGGGACATTTGGAGGAGGAGGGGGAGGGGGGCTTCCAAGAAGTACTTCCATCACCCACTTTCCCCGTTGTACTGGGGACGTACGATTTGCTATCGAGGTGAGTGCAAGAATACTTCCTTGACCAAATAAACCTCTTCTATTCTCATTAATCCCTTGCAACGTCACTCGACGAAAATCCGCACCGGTAACATTCGGAATATCGTAATGTTTTGCAAGACGCTCATTCACAAATGTATAGTCTGCCGTCAGAAGTTCAAGCACACTTCGGTCCTCACGCAAAAGATTTTCAAAAAAGAGCTCTGTCTCTCTTTGCATAGCATCTGCAAGTGTTGAATCGTACATGGGATAACTAATTGCATCCGGGTGTAACTTGTGAAGGTCCTGAAGACGCAACCATTGCGATCCAAATCGTGATGCAATAGCTTCCGCTCGAGGGTCAGCCATCATGCGTTTGGCCTGACGCTTTAACTCCCCCGGTTCAGAAAGCTTTCCATCAACAGCTAAAGACATTAGCTCGTCATCTGGCGGCCCAGCCCAAAGAAAGAATGAAAGTCGGGAAGCCAAATCCACGTCAGTTATGCGGTAACGGTTCTGTTCTTTCGCCTCCACCGGTATTGTTTCGAGACGAAAAATAAAACTAGGACTTGTAAGGATTGCTTGAAGAGCCATCCCTATACCACTTTCAAAATCCCCTCCCTCACGACCAACTTTGTAAAAGGAGAAGAGACCTTCTAGTTCTAATTCACTCGGGACACGTCGATAAGCACGACGTGCAAGTTCTTTCACAATAGCGTCTGCACAGAGAGCTTCTTCGTCTGCAGTAGTGGGCCGACAGGTAAAGATCTTTCGTCGCGCCGGAGTCTCAGAAATCCCTGTAACATTGTATGGTCCACTAACCACCAAATCTCTAAGGTGAGGTACTGTTGTAATACCATACTCAGTCCCCACATAACCGTCAGACAATGTGTGATTAATCGGAGTTAAAAGATCAGGCAGTGGGGCCTCGGTGGTTACTAAAAACGAAGCTGAAACGCGATGAGGCCCTGCCTTCACATCAATAGGCTTTGTCTGCAAGTTTAAGCCATTAGGTTCAGTCTCCGATATGAAAGGATCAATCTCAATAAGAGCGACTCTTACACCATCTAGCGATATTTCAAGATTCTCACTTGCCTCGTCTCCATCAATCTCGTAACCATGTGCTGCATCTCTACCGAACAACCAGCCATCGGGAGACCCGTGTAATTGGATTTTAAAAACATACTCGCCGTCAGCAGCAAAATTGTGAATTACCGAAACACCGCCCCGTGTTCCCAAAGGCGCACCTTCGACATGCTTCCATTGAGAGCCTGTCCGGGGAACTTTATAAGTAGTTTCGTTTGGATCTGCTGTTCTATCTCCAATCGCTAGCCCACTCACATACTCTGCAGCTCGAATATAGCTGTCCATAAGCGTTGGTGACATTCCTTGAACATCTGAAATGTTATCAAAGCTGTTACTAATCGTATCCGGAGGCAGTAGCGCTGCAACATCAACTTCAAGACCGAGAAGCTCTGTAATAGATCGCGAATACTCGAAACGATTAAGCCTTTGGAAGTTACGACGACCAGGAATAGGATCATCGAAATAGTTTGTATCGATATCACTTTCAAGTTGAGATACAAACGCATCAACATGATGTTTCTCAGGCCTTGAGGCATAAGACGGAGGCATCATGCCTGTTCGCAACCTACGGATCACTTTTTCTGAGGTGACCGTATCTGCTTCGGGACGAGCTGGATCAAACGACTCTAATGTCAATCCACCAGTTTTTAAAGCATCGCTGTGACACATAACACAATAATCCTGAACTAAGGCACGACGGTCTTCAACCGACATTATAGTGGCAGTGCCAGTCTCAAGGCTCTCCAACTCATGCGTGTTCAAAACGGATAACGTTAGAGCCAATAGGCCTAAGTTTTTCATTGCAGATGCTCCATTAAATAACTCTTACCATCATACGAATACCAGCAACTTTTGCAACTCCTAAACCGATTACTTGCAACAAGCTAAACCGAATACTAGCATGATAGCTGTAATGAAAAAATATCTGTTGATTTCTCTTTTTCTAACCACAAGTTTACATGCACAAGACACAATTCTAATTCGAGCTAAGAAAGTCTACACCGTCACTGGTCCTGTACTTGAAAACACGGAAATTCTCATCGCGAAAAATAAAATCAAAGCAATTGGTGCTGCGCTTCAAGTGCCCTCAAACATCCGATCCATAGATACTCACTCAGTGGTTCCTGGCTTCGTGGATGCGCATACTCATGTCGCTCTTGACCGTTCTACACGCCCTCCAGGCCCTGTAACCGCTGAGTGGAGAGCGGTTGATCATGTGAATCTCCAAGACCCAATGTTAGATTTAGCTTTACAAGGTGGTTTAACTTCTCTAGTCACGCGCCCAGGAAGTGGCATCGTCTCCAGCGGTCAAGGTGTTGCATTAAAACTGCGTTCGAAATCAGGATTCTCCCGTGTTTTCAAAGAATTCGTTGATCTTAAGATGGCCGTACGTCCCCTAATAAATATTCGACCTGAAGAAAAACCTGCCACAGTTATGGGTTGGTACGCCATTGCAGATGAATATTTTCGACGTGCGAAAGAGTACCTCGAAAATGATGGTACAGGTGACCCGCGACTTGAAGCTTTTGCAGCAGTGCTGCGTGGCGAGGTGATGGTACACGCCCATAGTCACTATCCAAGCGAAATTCAAATGGTTTTTCAACTTGCAGAACGTTATGGATTCATCAACCGACTCGCGTTAGCACACGTCGAAGAAGCTTTTCCAATTGCAGAACAGTTAGCAGACAAAGGAGCTATTGCTGTCGTTGGACCAGTAATGATCGTCCGCTACTACGGAGATGAAGTCACGCATAATGTTGTAAAAGAACTAGCCGACGCAGGGGTCATAGCAAGCGTACAAACCGATCAAAGCAAAGAACAACTCAAAGATTTCCGTGAATACGGAGCATTTCTTGTCCGTCACGGGATGCGTGAAGAGGATGCTTTACGAGCGCTCACAATCAATGGTGCGAAGGCCATGATGTTGGAACAACACATTGGCAGCATAGAAATCGATAAGGACGCTGACCTCGTGCTCTTCGATGGCCACCCCTTCGATCTAACTTCCGATCGCATTGAGTTCGTGATTGTAGATGGAAAGATCGAATACGAACGTGAAAAGGTTAGAGGCACTCAGATTACAAAAGTCGGACCTTTTAAAGATATGGCCGCTGGGTTTCCCAACGGACCATCTTTTGCATTTATTAACGCACATCTGTTTACAGTAACCAATGGAATAATGCGCAACGCTACAATCGTAATCCAAGACGGTAAAATTGCGCATATCGGAATAAATCTGCCGAAAAACTCTAAAGTTCCAACTGTTGATATAGGTAACAGTGTCATCTTGCCTGGATTTATTTCAGCACGAGCTTATCCAAACGACTGGATTGGCGATCTCAAATGGCAAGTTCAAAATGACGAAATTACTGACTGGCTAACTCCTGAGATGAATGCACGCTTTGCAGTGGACCCATGGTTCCCCTCCTTTGAAGTGATTCGAGAGGTTGGTATCACTACGCAAAACATAACACCCGGCCATCGTAATCTCGCTGGAGGTAATGGAGTGATCGTAAAAAACATCGGAATGGACCTCCAAAAAATGGTGAAAAAAGAACCCAGTTCATCCGTTTTTTCTATGGCGGCCGATCGGGGGGAAATTCGTGAATTGTTCTACCAAGCAAGTCAATATCTTTCCAAGTCTAATCCCAGTTTTAATGCAGGATTCGAAGCGCTAAGACCCCTTCTACGCCGAGAAATTCCGGCAATCTTTCACGCTCTGACAGTACAAGAAATACGTAAAGCAATGCGTCTAGCCAATGAATTCAACCTTCGACTAATTATAAGTGGAGCCGTACAAGCACACCTGATTGCAAATGAACTGTCGAAAAACAACATTAGCGTAATACTAGGAGATACAGCATCCAACCTAGAAGCAATTCGCGGCGGTGGTGAAGGATACGATATGTACGCTCCCCTCAAACTTCAATCAGCAGGAGTTAATGTTGCTTTCTACGGACCTAGTGGGTCTCGACGTGGGATGCCAACTGGGCGGCTCGGTGGCGAACCTGCTCTCAACGCTGCTTGGGTCTTCAGAAACGGTGTTTCAGAAGCTGAAGCAATCAAAATGTTCACTCTCAACGCTGCAGAGATGTTTGACATAGGAAACCAGACCGGAAGTCTTTCGGTCGGAAAAGATGCAGACTTAGTTGTCTACGAAGGACACCCTTTCGATTATCAAGCACTGCCACTCGCTACCTACATAGACGGAAAACTCACCTATAAGAAAAAGCACTAACACTTTCCAGTATTAACATTAACCAATTTCACAGAAAACCCAATACCTTGCATACTACGATTACGGGATATCCTCCTCCATTAACATACTAATAGCAGCTACATCTCTATCCCCCATTCCTCTTCGAAGAGCTTCTCGATGTAACTTCAGTGCATTCTGCGCTAATGGAATGAACAATCCCAACTCATTTGCCAACGCAACAACAATCTCCAAATCTTTTGCCAATGTCCTTAGAGGAACATCAGAAACACCCAGTTCTTGATTCCATACAATCGGTGCATTCCGTTCGAGCATCCGACTGCTACCCCAAGACTCAGTTAAAACTTTTCTTAGTTTTACTCCGTCGACCCCAGACTTTAAAGCCAATAAAACAGCCTCGCATGACACCACCGAATGAACACCGACTAATAGCTGGTTTATAAGCTTTGCCACTGTACCTGTACCGGAACCACCCATGTGCATGATTGTTTTACCCATTACCTGAAATAGCGTTTCCGCTTTTTTAAAAGCCAAAGATTCTCCCCCAACCATGATCGTCAGGGTTCCGTTTTCAGCTCCTTTGGGTCCCCCACTTATCGGAGCATCTAGGAAGCAAATGCCGTTCTCTTTTGCTCTTTGATGGATGTCCTGCGAGGTTTGCAAATCAACGGTTGCATGATCTATTAAAAGTTTTTCTGGGCAAGCATTCTTGATAATGCCATGTTTTCCCAAATACACCTCTCTCGTTGATTTGACATCGGCAAGGCAAGTCAATACCACGTCAACTTGACGCGTTAGTTCACCAACAGACGTTGCCATAGAAGCGCCTCTCGCAACGAACTCATCACATTTTCTAAGTGTTCGATTGTAGACACACAGTTCAAATTGGTGCTCTAGTAAACGTCTTGCCTGATGTAAACCCATGTTTCCAAGGCCAATGAATCCGACTTTCAAAATCAACTCCTTTTGCGAAATTTTAAATGTTCAAAAAAGTTACAACATGCGAGATTCAAGCTCCTTTAATACACTCCAAGTCCAGCTACGGCGAGTTTCTTTAGGCAATCGCTGATAACGCTCATAATATCTCCTGAAAAAAACTTCAGTCGCGGAATTCGCATAGCCACCACCACGCACAGGGCCAAATTCGAGATCGTAACGGGCAACAATTCTTGCAAATAGTTTATCCCTGGTCACTTTAGCAACGATCGAAGCTGCTGCAACAGAAACGTGTTCTTGTTCACCAAAATCAAACGCGGAGAAATGCGAATAATTCTCTGTCAGCCTACCGAAAACTTTTGCTCCATCAGCTATGATTTTTCTGGCTGGTTTAGAGCGCCCGATTATTCGTTTCGCAGCAACACGCTCGAGTTCGTTCAAAAGGCCTCGCGCACAGTAATAGTCAACTTCTTCATGTCCAAGTACTTCAACTTGAACATCTTCCGCGAGTCGCCTTACGTGTCTCTCAAGTTCTTCTCGTCGCCTACGCGCTTTTTCGCCACTGCCAAATTTCTTAGAATCAACAACGCCTCTTTTCGTAAGAGCTGCCGAAGCTTGTGGCCCAAGTAGCACACCTGCTACAACCATAGGCCCCAACACCGGTCCTCGACCGGCCTCATCAATTCCTAGAATCACGCTCTATGCTTTCCTATTCCGTTATGTAGTTGCAACGCCAATACTCAATCGCTAAAAGTATCCCATTGCGTAAAAATAAAATATTTAATTAAACCGAAACTGGAGAATCGACTGAGTTATGAATACGAAATTGACCTTAAACAACCGTTACAACGTCGCCGTCATTGGTGGCGGAACAGCAGGCCTAGTCCCTTCGGCGGGTACCGTAGGCCG
>CAZFLB010000008.1:0-5050 GCA_964518945.1 uncultured Acidobacteriota bacterium
TATGATGAATTAGTCCACTTGGGATAAATCTGTTAACTCTATCCAAATACCTATACAAAGCATTGATTCTTAAATGCCGATTCAGCATTAAAGGCCAATGATTGTTCGGATGTATTTTTGTAAGAAAATAGAACAAATCTAGAGAAGTATCCTTTTTCACTTCTCTTTCACTCAAATAATATTCGGGGTCCAGCACCAAATGACCAAGCACATCAGACCGTATATGCCCAAACCTTATTAACTTTATAGGCCTATCTACCCGCACCACAATAATCAAAGGTACGAACAAACAACAAACAATGATGTTTATTGTAGACTTCGCTATTGCAATTATTTTTTTTATTGTGTGGTACAACGTAATCTTCCGAGATTATTACAATATCTAAATCAAAATAGTTATGACAAAAAAATAATAAGCAGCATATATGCTATGAGCTTACAAGCACTATCATTGTACAAATTGTAAAGTACATTATTTGAGATTGGGATGCTTTAATTCAGTTAATTGGCGTGCAATGCTTTCTTGCCCTCTAACTGAAAGTCCACCATCTATGTCAATGGATTGACCAGTAATATATTTCGAACTCGGACTACACAAAAACTCTACTAATTTTGCTACATCTTCGGCTGAACCCATTCTACCTAATGGAGTAATTGTATTAATCATTTTTCTTACTTCATTGTCTTTAGAGAAAAAATCCTTGTTTTCGGGCTTGATCACACTATTTGGTAGAACACAATTGCACCTAATACCTAGCGAACCCAACTTTACAGCATAATATCTGACCAAACCTTCAAGAGCTGCCCTAGTTGCATGATATGATGCACTCTGCTCATCAACTACAAACTGACCTGCATTTGAGCCTATTATTACAATCGATGCTTCACTCTGGAAACCATCAACCAAAGCATTAATCACTACATCAATACTCTTCACGGTAACATCAAAGTCATCATCCCAATCAGTGCCTCTATATCTGTGAGTAAACACCAAATAATTAAGCTTAATATTCTTATCTAGTTCAGATATATCAGGAAGTCTAATGGTAAAATGATTTGATTCTGAGTCGACACTTCTCGAAGCAGTATATACTCTATCACCTCTATCTAAGAACATTTGCTTAACTACAGAACCAATCCCTCTGGTTCCTCCAACAATTAATGTGGTCACATTATTTCCTTTAGAATTATTCAAATTATCTAACCCTTTCCACCAATTAAAGTTTCATGAAAACTAGGCAATGGAGTTACAACCCTACACGACAATCCACTGATTTTTTTGAGTATTTCATCCCTGAAACGCCATGCCAGCACGATTATAATATCTGCTGACTCCGTCAAAAGTTTGTCAGCAGAATGAACAGGAATGTTGTATCCAGGACTATAAGTATTAATCTTAGCGATATTATCGTCAACCAAGTAATGCAAATAATCATATAGGCCAAAATATGAGATTAGTGTAGTAGAAGTTGCGGATGCACCATAGCCAACAACTTTTTGATCTTCAAATGAGTCCAGGAAATTACGCAATTTATCTCTCTGTTGTTTTATTTCTACTGCGAAATTATCATAGCTTTGTCGTAATGCGTCATCTGACTACTCAGCATCTAGCACATCTTTGACAGTATCATTGACTGACCAATCTGAGGCCATTCTAGCAAAGTAATACCTCAAGGAACCACCTTTAGTATTACATTCATCAACATTAATGAGATGCATACCTATCTTTTTCATAAAAGTTTGCAATGGTCTTGCAGCAAGATAAGACAAATGCTCATGATAGATAAAATCGAATACCATGTTTTGTATCATCTTATAAAGATACGATGATTCAACAACAAAAACCCCATCGCTATCCAGTAAAATATCTACGGCATTCATAAACTCATGTAAATCATCTATGTTGGCAAACAAATTGTTCACAGTTACCAAATCTGCTTCACCTTGTTTTGAAACAATCAACCTAGCAGTATCAGGGTCAAAAAAATTTGGGAAAGTATCGATACCATTACTAGTAGCTGCATTTGCTATTTCAACCGCAGGCTCTACACCAATAACACGATGATTATTATTCTGAAAATAGCTTAACAAAGTCCCATCATTGCTGCCTATATCTACAACTAATTTATTATCTGTATACGACAAATATTCACACACTTCATCACGATAATTCAAAAAATGTGTGTCCAAACCAAATGAACTCGTTGTCTTATAGAGATAGTCCCTATAAATAACCTCTGGATTTACAACGGTATCTATTTGAACAAATGTACAATCTTCACACAAATTGACATCTAGCGGAAAATATTCTTGAGATTTCGGTTGTAGTACATAGGCATCACATAATGGACTAGAACCAAGAGACAGGACTAGGTCAAGATTACTACTACCACACAATCGGCAATCTTTACGGGTGTAACAATCCATTCTTTATCTCTCTCTTAATATGCTGCATGTACTCACCCACACCTGATGTATCACTCTGTTCTGGACACCATGACGGAAAAACAGTATCACTTCTATCAAATGGACCTTTTGTAGTTTCTAAAAACACCAACCACTCAGAACGAATTAGTAGAGTATGATATGTTGCCTGCCGTAAGCTGTTGTAGAACACTTCGCCACTATTAAAGTCTCCCATTCTTGCTACACCCGTGATCACACCAGTATCATCAAAAATAATATAATCAACTTCTCCCATTAATATCAACATCGATTCGGTCCTATTGACATGTAGGTGCGGGCGCACGTATGCGTCATGAGGATGAACAATTACCATTTCATGGATCTGATCATCAGGATTCTTGTGCGCACACAATCGAATGCGTTTTCTGCTATTTTGTGAAGCTAATTTGATTAGATTATCGATAGATTGTGAATCCAGTTGAATATTATTGTCAACCGAATAAATCACCTCGTCTGACTCAAAATATTGATGTGTCCAATCAATCATTGTACAATTCCTTCCAAAATTCAGGGATAAAACTACTGGGCGGCAGAATAGAAGCTATATGATTGCTATTAATTTCTCTGCGTCGAAGAACTTTTCGTTCGTTTTCAGAATTCACCCCTAGCAAGAAAAAAGCGTCCGACCAACTATCAGACCACGGTAATATCTGCAATTTACTTTTTGGCACATAGTAATTTTGTTTTTCTTTCTGATCATCAATATAACATCTAATGCCCTCTAACCCCAGAAGGTTTACAAATGTGCTAGATCTAGATCCACAACCGTAGATAACTACTTTCTTTTTGGAACTCACAAAGTCATGCATGCGTTGACTAAAATTTTTCCAGTTTTTTCCATAAGTTTTGATATCTTCTAAATCCGCAGTAATATATGTATAGTCACTTTGTCTAACTTGCTTCTGAGCAAACACGATTAAAGCCCTACCAGAAAAAAGTGTGGTTTCATGGTGAACAATTCTAAAACCATGTTTTCTAAGAAGGTTTCGAACAGTCCTCAAAGTAAAGTAGTTCACATGTTCTTCCCATAAAGCGTAGTCCATATACTCCAGATTAAAACTACTATCCGGAATCTCTATTACAAAGGTGCCTTGATCATCCAAATAATATTCAACTGCTTCTAGAAATGTATGTAAATCAGAGATGTGCTCAAGAACGTGGCGACAAACAATCATGTCGTAATTCTTTGCATTCAACATGCTATCGCAATTTGCAATAGTAAAAAAAGTATTGTGAACATTAAGTCCCTTGGCAACTGCCAAATCATAGGCATCTCTTGACGGTTCAATTCCTGTACAATTGACGATGCCGCGGTTCGAAAGAACGTCTATAAAGCTACCGTCATTACACCCAATTTCTAGAACATTACTATGGCCGTTAATTCCTGCTATTGATTGAATCACATCGACCAGACGTTCCACATGCGGTTGATTTTTCCAAGAACTTACAGAGAAATAATTTTCATACAGCACATCTCCAGATATCGGAAACAACAGCTGCAGAAAAGAGCAGTTGGAACAATAACCTATCTGAAAAGGATATTGTAAATAGGCGTCTTCCTTGTCGGAAAGTAAATGATGCACAATTGGCTGCTGACCAAAGTCAATTAATAACTCAACTTTATTTTCGCAACAAAGCCTACATGGATTCACTATTAATTGTTTTCCTGAAAGATTAATGGTTGAGATCGATGACTATACGGCCTGCTACACCAGTCCGAAACAAGTCAATAGCTTCATTAATTGACTCAAGTTTAAATTCATGAGTAATAAGTCCTTCTAGTGTCATTTTCCCTGATTGAATCAAACGAATATATCGAGGAATATCTATATCAGGATGTGCATCTCCTCCATGAGATCCGGTAATAACTTGATTGAAATGAAGTGGTAATGAATAGATGGAGATATTATCACCTTTCGTGGGAACACCCACTAAAACAGTCTTCCCTTCAGAATTAGTCAACTTATACGCTTGCTCAATCATGCTAGATTTACCAGTAGTTTCAATAACTACATCTGCACCATTTGCACCGACAATCTGCCTAATTTCTTCTTCAATAGTATCTGTTCCACCCAAGAGACTATGTGTTAGACCGAATTTCCCTCCCATATCTAGTTTGGTTTGCAGCACATCTACACCCACTATAGGATATCCAGACACCATGCTGGCAGCCTGCGCAAGATTCATTCCTACACCACCAATTCCAATAATCACCACAGATTGACCTACCTTAAGACGCGCGTCATTGTTCACAACTCCGAAAGCTGTGGTAACAGCACAACCAAATAGAGGTGCCACACGCATATCAAAATCATCAGGAATAACAGTTAACCTATTCTCTGAAACAATTGCTTGCTCATTGAAGGTAGTAACCCATCCGGCGTTAATTTGGTTGTCATTATAAGTATATATTGGTGTAGATGATTGAATGCCATTACTGGGTCTCCAGTGCAAAACCACATGATCACCACTCTTAACTCGTGTCACTCCGGGCCCAACACTTACTACCATTCCCGAACCTTCATGACCCAACAATTGGGGCAAAAACTTATCTGGACCTTTAACAGCATCGATTTCATTTATT
>CAZFLB010000009.1:0-3109 GCA_964518945.1 uncultured Acidobacteriota bacterium
ACCGTGCAGAATTGAGCGTGGCCCATTGCTTTTTCGTTCTGTATCAAGTTCACGTGCTCGCTCTAGTGCTCTTGGATTGAGAGTAATCACGGCGTTTAAATTTGGGCCTGCATCGTCGAAAGCATCTATACGAGCGAGACACATTTGAACGAGTTTTTCAGATGTAAGTTCTCCTGAATTAAAGGCAGCATTGATGTCCGCAATGCTTGCTGAGGTGAACTCGAATGTGGCTGCAGTGGACAGGGTTGTGAACCCAAGGACAAATAGGGAAATATGTAAGAAGCGTGTCATTGCATTGTCGACCTCAGGGAGAGTTTAAGGCTAAAGAGTATAGGTTTCAACTCTAGTCCGCTACTTTCAGTCTCAACAAACAACTCAATTTTATTGTTACATTTGATATACTAGCGTATGGAAAAAAAATGATGAAGCTTCGTATCTTTGTTGTTTTCGCAATATGCTCACTTCTTTCATGTGTTTCGGAGCCACCTCCTCAGCTGGATCAGCGTCCGAACTTTTTGGTGATCCTTGCGGATGACATGGGCTATTCTGATTTAGGTGTTTTAGGGAGCGAGATATCGACGCCGAATCTTGACAGTCTTGCTTCAGACGGCGTTTTGCTGACGAACTTTCATGTGGCACCTACGTGCTCGCCGACAAGAGCAATGCTTCTTAGCGGCACGGACACCTATATTGCTGGCCTTGGCACAATGTCTGGCACAAAAGATGAAAATCAGCAAGGTCAAGAGGGTTATGAAGGGTACATGACCGACCGAGTTGTCACAATTGCATCGTTGTTAAACGATGCGGGCTATTTTACTTCGATGGCTGGCAAGTGGCATTTAGGTGAGACACGGGAACAGTCACCTGAAGCTAGGGGTTTTGAAAAAGCTTTTGTACTTCTTCAAGGAGGCGCCAGTCACTTTGGAGATTCTGCTCCCCTTTTGGAGTCGATTCAGGCGAGTTATCGTGAAGGTGGAGTAGATGTCAGCATCCCAGACAATTTTTTCTCTTCAGATTTCTACACGGACAAACTCATAGAGTATCTCCAGAGTACATCTAAGGCGAACAGGCCTTTTTTCGCCTACGCGGCATATACAGCTCCTCACTGGCCGCTTCAAGCACCTGACGATTACCTTGAGCGCTATCGAGGAGTCTACGATGCAGGCTATGACTCGCTCTACAAGAGGAGAGTTGAAAATTTAATAGAACGAGGGGTAGTGAGAGGCTCATTTCTTACTTCTGGAAATGACTGGGTGGAACCTTGGGATGAATTGAATGAAGAACAGAAGAGTATCAATAGTCGCCGTATGGAAATTTATGCTGCAATGGTTGAGAACATGGATCACAATATCGGACGGCTTATCAATTTCTTGAAGAAGTCAGGCCAGTACGAAAACACGGTAATCGTTTTTTTCTCTGATAATGGTGCTGAAGGAAACAGCATTGGAAACATGGCAAACAATAAGGAGTGGATTCCCAAACGTTTTGACAATAGTTATGAAAACATGGGACGCATTCATTCTTATGTTTGGCCTGGAGCTGGCTGGGCAAAAGCTCAGACGGGGCCTTTTCGGTTGTTCAAGGCTTTTCCTACGGAGGGCGGTGTTCGTACACCCGCGATTGTTACCTTTAAGCAAGGTGTCCATAAAGGTGCACAATTGGATCTTTTTGCATCCGTGAAAGATGTTGCTCCAACACTGCTTGAATTTGCAGGTGTTGCACATCCTGAAAAATACCAAGGCCGCGAAGTGGCTTCGATTCAAGGAGCTTCGATGGTTCCTTTATTGCTTGGAGATTCTCAGACTATTCATGCCGACGATACTGTTATGGGATGGGAGTTGTTTGGTCGTCGTGGTCTCTTGAAAGGTAATTGGAAGCTCGTTTGGGTGTGGGAACCTTATGGTACCGAGCGTTGGGAACTTTTCGACTTGGCAAACGATCCAGGAGAAACGAATGATCTGTCGGAAGAACGCCCTAAGAAAAAGAGGGAACTTGTACGAGATTGGGAAAGTTATGTCCGGATCCATAAGGTTGTGTTACCTGCGAGAGATGCAGGCTACGGCCTTTTGGAGAGAGGGCATTAATACCCGTGCATTGTTTCGAGTAGTTGACGTCGAATGTAATAGATAATGGACTTAGTGATAAATGAAGTTCCGTAAGTTGTTGTGGCCTTTGGCAGTTTCGATAAGAACGATAATCTTTTCGATCTTGCCTGGAACAGTTGTCGCTCAAGAGTCACCGCAAGAGATCATGGATCGTGTAGATCGTGTGCTCCGGGGCAATTCGAGTTATGGCATTGCAACGATGCATGTGACTACGGAACATTGGGAACGAAGTCTAACAATGGAAGTCTGGTCTCTCGACACGAACTATTCTTTGATCCGTGTATTAAAGCCCAGACGAGAAGAAGGGACTGCGACACTCAAAGTGGAGAGAGATATTTGGAACTACCTTCCCAAGGTAGATCGAACGATTAAGATGCCTACTTCTATGATGTCGAGTTCGTGGATGGGGTCTCACTTCACTAACGACGATCTTGTAAAGGATAGTCGGGTTGTTCAGGATTTTGAAGTTGAGGTTAGCTTTAATGGTGTTCGTGACTCTTTCCCTGTTTGGGAATTCACACTTGTTCCCAAACTAGAGGCAGCGATTGTTTGGGGTTCTATAAAATATCAAGTTAGAAAGAAAGACTATATGCCCCAGTGGGCTCGTTATTATGATGAAGACGGAGTGTTGTCGCGCACCATGGTGTTCAGTGAGTTTAAAGAACTTGGGGGACGACTCGTCCCTTCTGTGATGAGCTTGCAACCTGCTGAAAAACCTAATGAACGCACACGATTAATTTACGAGGACCTCAAATTTGATGTGGATTTAGAACAATCTTTCTTTTCGCTACAGGCGCTCAAAAGTCAACGATAAATTTAATGCCAAAAGTATTTTCTTGGTTGCGACTCGGTTTTCGAAACTTGGGTCGTAATCGCAAAAGAACTGCTATTACTAGTGCTGGACTTGGGTTTGGATACTTTGCTGTGGTTTTTATGGTTGGTTGGATGGACGGTATTACGGCAGAGATGATTGAGAATGGCACTGGTTTGCTGACAGGGCAGTT
>CAZFLB010000010.1:0-2713 GCA_964518945.1 uncultured Acidobacteriota bacterium
AATCTATGTGTTTTGGATCTATTGAATATCCATGGGATGATCGAGTGGCAATGTATGCAGCTGTGGCGGAGCGACTGGGAATGAAAGCTGATTATCCGCCCAATCTTCCTACTAGCGAAACTGAAAATTAAAGTGACTAACATATTATGGTAATGACACCAATTAGCAACAAACATTTTCAATCAATAACTACATTGTTGTTGGTATTATTGGATGCGGTGTTAATAGCATTGGCATATTTGTTTGCCTATCAACTAAGAACTGCTATAGCTTTTCCTACAGAGCCACAAGGACTCGAATCTGTCACTGCATATGGTCGAGTAATTGTGGTGCAAGTTATATGTATTCAAATAGTTTTCTATCTGAATCGTCTTTATCATGGTACGCGTACTATTGGGCGTGTGGACCGAGCTTATGCTGTCTTTAGTGCTGTCTCGATTGGGGCGTTATTTTCTATTGCGTTTTCTACTTTGCTGTTTAAAAATACTGTATTTGAAGTTGATTATTCGAGAACTATAGTAGTTTATGCTTGGGTACTTACAATTGCTCTAGTACTACTAGGGCGTAGTGGTTATAGTGGCATACTTACAAGGTTGCGTTCAAGCGGTATTGGTCTCCAGAGATTGCTAATTGTTGGTACGGGAGACGCAGCTGCTGTAGTAATTCAAAAAGCAACATGGATGCCACATCTAGGATATCAATTGGTAGGTTTAGTCGATGGATCAGAAGACCTAAAAGATTTATTAGGTGTGCCTGTAATAGGGCACTCAAAAGATTTGGCCGATTTAGTCGATAAGCATGCAGTTGATGAGGTTATTATCGCTAGACCGGATGCTACTCGAGATGAGCTTTTAGGTCTAATTGTTAGATGTCAGAGTGGTCATGTGAGTGTTAAAGTTATTCCAGACGTATATGAGATTATGGCAGGTGAAGTTTCTGTAGATGACCTAGGAGGTTTGCCTTTACTTACTGTACGTGATGTCGCTCTCAGAGGTTGGCGACTATCCCTTAAGCGAGTGGTTGATTTGCTTATTAGCTCAATTGGTCTTGTATTATTATCACCCCTAATGATGTTGGTTGCGGCTTTGATTAAACTTGAATCTGATGGCTCAGTATTCTTTTTCCAAGATCGTGTTGGATTAGATGGTAAAGACTTCAAGATTTTTAAGTTTCGCTCAATGAGGACAAATGCAAGCGAAGAGAGTCAATGGACAGTGGCAGAAGACTCGCGACGCACAGGTCTAGGTAGATTTATCAGACGATTTTCTATAGATGAATTACCACAATTGATTAATGTAGTACTGGGCGATATGAGTCTGGTGGGTCCTCGTCCAGAACAACCGCAGTTCGTTGAACAATTTCAAGCAAGTATACCTAGATATATGGAACGGCATCGCGAGAAAGCAGGTATTACTGGTTGGGCCCAAGTCAATGGTTTACGCGGAGATACCTCAATTGAGGATCGAACCAGATATGATTTGTGGTATGTTGAAAACTGGTCACTTTGGTTGGATTTCAAGATCATTATTCGCACAGTATTTAAAGTTCTTTCTGGCACTGCATATTAAGTTAGTGGACTTGTGATAATCTGTAATTATGTTATTTGTTGGTTAGTTAACATTATTACAGATTATCACTCTGCTGATAATTTTCATAGTAATTATTGACTGTCCTATATTATTAGGATGTTCAGAGTGTTCACATTTTGTTTTATCCTTGCAAGCCTGAATCTCATATGGTATATTGGCACCCGCAGCTAACTGGGGTTTGGTCAGGAAAAGATCAAATAACAAGTGTGTGTATCGATAAGCTTATGTATCGATTAATATGCTAATAAACCAACTAAAATGATTGTTTAGGTTGTATCATTACATGTTTAAATGTGTTATTCTAGTGTTCAACTATTTGCTGTAAGCATGTATCATTAAGTTAGGAGAGAATATTTATGAGCAACTCGTTTATGGAATCACCTAGATTGTTATTTACCTCCGAATCAGTGACAGAGGGACATCCAGATAAGATGTGTGATCAAATTAGCGATGCTGTCCTAGATGCGATTATGGCTGAAGATCCATATGGTAGGGTGGCATGTGAAACTGCTGTTAAAACAGGGTTTGTTATGTTGCTTGGAGAGATTACTACCAGTTGTTATGTTAATTTCAATAAAGTAGTACGGGATGTAGTAAGATATATAGGTTACAACGGTAGTGATACTGGATTTGATGGCGAAACTTGTGGTGTCCAAGTTGCTGTGTCGTCGCAGAGTCCAGATATAGCCCTTGGGGTAGATAAATCGCTGGAAGCGAAATCTGGAAACATAAACTCAGAAGCTGAGATTGAAGCAGTGGGTGCTGGGGATCAAGGGATGATGTTCGGTTTTGCGTGTAATGAGACAGATACATTTATGCCAATGCCGATTCACCTTGCTCACAAGCTTACTAGACGTCTTGCTGAAGTTAGACGTGATGGGTCGCTTGCGTGGTTACGCCCGGATGGTAAGAGTCAGGTTACTGTGGAATATAGTTATGGAAAGCCCAAGAGAATTGATACGGTTCTTATTAGTACTCAACATAGTCCTGAAATCTCTCAGGATGATATAAGAAAAGAGATTACTGACCATGTCATCATGCCAGTACTACCTTCTAATCTTATAGATGATGACCTCAAAGTTATAACTAATCCAACTGGCAAATTTGTTGTGGGTGGCCCAAAG
>CAZFLB010000011.1:0-6052 GCA_964518945.1 uncultured Acidobacteriota bacterium
AGACAATGTTGGTTTGTTGTTGAGAGGTACAGAGCGTACTGATGTCGAGCGTGGTATGGTGCTAGCCAAGACTGGTTCGATCACACCACACACTAAATTCAAAGCTGAGGTTTATGTGTTGTCAAAAGAAGAGGGCGGGCGTCACACACCGTTTTTCAATGGGTATCGCCCTCAGTTCTATTTTCGTACGACAGATGTGACTGGATCATCGACTTTGAACGAGGGTGTGGAAATGGTAATGACAGGTGATAATACGAGTTTGGCAATCGAACTGATTACTCCGATCGCGATTGAAAAAGGCTTACGCTTTGCCATCCGAGAGGGCGGTCGTACCGTGGGTGCTGGTACGGTCACTGATGTAATCGAATAAATGATTGAGATGAAATTATAAAGGGCGCGAGAAATGGTTGAAGTTAACGAAAAAATCCGGATTCGGTTGAAAGCGTATGATTATAGGATTTTGGATCAGTCAACACTAGAGATCGTGGAGACAGCAAAGCGTACAGGTGCGAGAATCGCAGGGCCGATCCCATTACCAACTATGAAAAATAAATATACAGTGTTGCGTTCTCCTCACGTAGACAAGAAATCTAGAGAACAGTTTGAGATCAGAACGCATAAGAGATTGCTTGATATTTTTGAACCTACACCACAAACGGTTGATGCTTTGATGCGTCTGGATTTACCTGCAGGTGTGGATGTCGAGATTAAAGCATTTGGGAAAGCGCATTTATAGGAAGAGATTGTTTTAGCAGTTCTAGTTGAAAGTTAAATTTATGATAGGTTTGATCGGAAAAAAAATAGGAATGACGCAGAAGTTTGCGCTAGACGGTTTTGTAATTCCTCTTACTGTTCTTAAGGCAGGACCGTGTGTTGTTGTGCAACGAAAGAGTATGGATCGGGATGGTTACGAGGCACTTCAATTAGGCCTGGTGGAACCAGGCCGTCGAGTAAATATAAACAAACCACTTGAAGGGCATTTCAAAAAAGTCGAAGCCGCTCCATGCCGCATCCTTCGAGAGTTTATTGTTACCTCAGCTGATGAGTCGAGTGTTGGTGATTCGATTAAAGTTTCCATGTTTCAACCAACAGACCTTGTGAATATTAGTGGTGTTACGAAAGGAAAAGGATTTGCTGGTGTCATGAAGCGCCACGGTTTCAGTGGTGGCAAAGCTACCCATGGGTCTATGCATCATCGTGCTCCTGGTTCGATCGGTCAGTCAGCAACTCCGTCACGCGTTTTCCCAGGTATGCGTGGACCAGGACAAATGGGGCAGACTCGGGTCACGGTAAGAAATCTCGAAGTGGTTGAGGTAGTGGAGGACGAAGACATTTTGCTAGTTAAAGGTGCTGTCCCCGGAGCTAATGGAACGTATGTTCAGATTGTGAAGGTTCTGACAGCGGTGATGGGTAAAGATAATGCCTAGTATTGCTCTTGTGGATTTAAAAGGAGGATCGCGAGGAAAGAAGGCCATAAGTGATGCTGTTTTTGGCGTTAAACCGAACCAACACCTCCTTTACGAGGCAGCGAAACACTATCGAGCTGGAGAGCACCGAGGCACGCATGCCACAAAAAATCGAGCAGCGGTCCGTGGTGGAGGTCATAAACCGTGGAAACAGAAAGGTACGGGACGAGCACGAGTCGGTTCGAATCGGACGCCTTTATGGCGCAAGGGTGGAGTTGTTTTTGGCCCACAGCCGCGTGACTACAGCTTCAAGCTAAATGGTAAGGTACAAAAAGGGGCGATCCGTTCTGCGTTGTCCTTACGTGTAAGTGAAAACGCTGCCATTTTTGTGGATTTGCTTTCAATTGAAAAGCCTAGTACCAAGGCGCTCAAAAAACACCTTGAGGAGCTTGAGGTTTTTCCCGACACGGTTCTTATAATAGATCTGAATCCAAGTGAAGCGTTGTACTTGTCAGCACGTAATATTTCTCAAGTTGAGGTTCGCTCTTCGGGGTCGGTTACGGCCTATGACATTCTACGTGCGCGAAAACTCATCATTTCCGAACAGGCGGCTACTAATTTGGAAGAGAGGCTGTCGTGAACGTGCATGAAGTTATCCGTGGCCCACTAATAACAGAAAAAGCAGCCGCACTGAAAGACTCACAGCGAACTGTTTGCTTTCGTGTGGCACGACGAGCAAACAAAACAGAGATAAAACGTGCCGTTGAGGAGTTATTTAAAGTGAAGGTGGAATCTGTGCGAACTGTACAGATGGCAGGGAAGAAGAAACGTTATGGGCGCTTTGAGGGATTTCGGCCGAATTGGAAGAAAGCCTTTGTTACATTACGTGACGGAGAGACGATGATCGAATTTTTTGAGGGGGTTTGACAGAGCATGCCAATAAAAAAGTTCAGCCCCACATCTCCAGGACGTCGTTTTTATACTGTACAGAGTTTTGATGACCTCTCGAAGGTATCTCCCCTGAAGTCACTGACTGAGTCTAAGCCAAAGAGTGGTGGGAGAAATGATAAGGGTCGTATAACCGTACGGTTTCGAGGTGGTGGCCATAAGAAACGTTATAGAGTTGTCGATTTTCGACGTAATAAAATCGATATTCCAGGAAAAGTGGCTGCTGTAGAGTATGACCCAAATCGTTCGGCTCGGATTGCTCGTATCCATTATGCTGATGGTGAAAAGGCTTACATTATTCATCCTGTAGGCCTTAAAGTTGGAGACTCTGTCATTAGCAGTCCTGAGGCCGACATTCTTCCTGGTAACTGTCTTCCACTAGAGAATATTCCCTTAGGTACATTAGTTCACAACATCGAACTCAAATTAGGCAAGGGTGGGCAGATGGCTCGTAGCGCAGGAGCTGGAGCACAACTGGTTGCTAAAGAAGGTAAGTACGCACAGCTTCGATTACCTTCTGGTGAGGTTCGTATTGTGCACAAGAAGTGTCATGCAACTGTTGGACAAGTCGGTAATCTGGAACACGAGAATGTGACACTAGGCAAGGCTGGTCGCAAGCGATGGCTCGGTCGTCGACCGCACAACCGTGGTGTAACAATGAATCCGGTTGATCACCCTCATGGTGGGGGTGAGGGTCGAAGGGCTGGTGGCAGGCATCCAGTAACCCCCTGGGGTGTGCCTACCAAGGGCTACAAAACGAGAAATAACAAACGAACTGATAAGTTTATTATTCGAGGAAGAGGTAAGAAGAGAGGTTAATAAGCTATGGTGAGATCGTTAAAGAAAGGACCCTTTGTGGATGAAAGCCTCTTGAATAAAATTGATTTTATGAATGATGGTGGAGAAAAGAAAGTGGTGAAGACATGGTCGCGCCGTTCTACCATCATCCCAGAGATGGTAGGACATACCGTTGCCGTTCATAATGGCAAGAAATTCATTCCTGTTTATATAACTGAGAATATGGTTGGTCACAAACTTGGCGAATTTTCACCCACTCGGACGTTCCGAGGACATATTACTAGAAGCGATAAATCGTCGTCGGTTCGTTAGAAGCAAGGAAGAGGAAGTAGAAGATGATTGAGGCAAGAGCAACTGCGCGGCATGTACGAGGGGCGCCATCCAAAGCTCGTTTAGTTATTGATACGATTCGTGGTAAGCGTGCAGTTGAAGCTCTTTCGATTCTCCAAAGTACAAACAAACGAGTTTGCCAACCATTAGAGAAGGTTTTACGTTCAGCGATCGCGAATGCACAGCAAAAAGCGATAGAAGAGGCAAAGCGGATTGATGAAGACGATTTAGTGGTGGTAAAAGCTTATGCGGATGCAGGGCCCTCACTCAAACGGATTCGAGCGGCACCTATGGGGCGTGCTAATAGAATATTGCATCGGACGAGTCACTTAACTATTCAAGTGGCAGAGAAGGAAGAGTGAACATTGATATTTTTGAAAGCTGTCGGAAGTAAACTTAGGGATCTTGTTACCTTTAAAGCTATTCTTGGTGGCTTACGAGTAGTTACGAGAGAGGTTAGTTAGAATGGGGCAAAAAGTTCACCCATACGGTTTTCGTCTTGGGTACAACAAAACGTGGCGATCCCGTTGGTATGCCGAGCAGGACTACGGAAAACTTCTCCATGAGGATCTGAAGTTAAGGCAACAGTTGAAAAAACGTTTCTCGCATGCTGGCGTTGCTCGCGTGGAAGTTGAAAGAGCTGCAAATAAATTAAAAATCAATATCCACACATCTCGACCCGGAATTATTATCGGGCGTAAAGGTACAGAGGTTGACAAACTGAAACAAGAGATCCAAGCAACGACACAGCGAGAGGTTTATATCAACATTATTGAAGTACCGAGGCCTGAACTGGATGCTCAGCTTGTAGCTGAATCAATCGCACTGCAGCTTGAAAAGCGAATCGCTTTTCGGCGCGCCATGCGAAAATCTGTCGATGCGACGATGCGCTTCGGTGCAAAAGGTATTCGGGTCCGATGTGCTGGTCGTCTCAATGGAGCTGAGATCGCTCGGTCTGAGTGGTATCTTTTGGGACAATTGCCGTTACATACTTTACGTGCCGATATAGATTATGGATTTGCGGAGTCATTTACGACGTATGGGCAAATTGGCGTAAAGTGTTGGATCTACAAAGGTGAGTCGATACCCCAAGGGGTGTTGCCGTCTAGAGATATCTCGGCTGCATCTAATGATTCTGGAGCGGAGTAGATTGCTATGTTGATGCCCAAGAAAGTCAAACACCGTAAGGTTCAAAGAGGCCGAATGAAAGGTAAAGCATGGAAGGGCCACACTGTGTCTTTTGGTGATTACGGAATGAAGGTTTTGGAGCCCGGATGGATTACAGATCGGCAAATTGAAGCCGCCCGTGTAGCTATTACTCGATTTGTCAAGCGCACAGGACGAGTTTGGATTCGCATTTTCCCAGATAAGCCAATAACTAAAAAGCCCCAGGAAACACGTATGGGTAAAGGTAAAGGTAGCCCAGAATATTGGGTCGCTTCGGTCAGACCAGGAAGAATTCTTTATGAGATGCAGGGAGTTCCAGAAGAAACTGCTCGAGAGGCGATCCGGCTTGCGAGTCACAAACTGTCTCTCAAAACGAGATTCGTGACGCGTTTCGAAGAGGGTTAGTTTGTGAAGATTGATAAAGTTAGAGAATTTGGTGAAGACGAGCTTCGTAACAAGTTGGGCGATCTTGAGGAAGAAATTTTTCGTACTCGTCTTTCAAAAGAGACGGGACAGTTAGACGAAGTTGGTAAGGTGCGTAGTTTGAGGAAAGATTTAGCTCGTGTGTATACCGTATTGCGTGAAATTGAGTTGGACAGGGTAAAACAAGAAAAGAGCGGGCTTGAAAAAGCCGAATAGGAACGAGGAAACAAGACGATGCCTAAAGTAACGAAAGTCGGTGTGGTCAAGAGCAATAAGATGGACAAGACAGCTGTCGTAAGTGTTGAGCGTCTTGTACGTCATCGACTCTACATACGTGCGTTTAAAAAGACATCGCATTTTACTGTGCACGATGAGAACAACCGATGCCAAGTTGGTGACAAAGTGAAAATTGTTGAGTGCCGTCCACTTTCGAAAAGTAAGCGTTGGCGGTTAATAGAAATTCTAGATTCTCCTGCGGAACGAGAATCTGTAGCCTCCGGTGAGTGAATAGGTTTAAACGAAAAAGGTATTAGCAAAAAATGATTCAGATGCAAACTGTTCTTGAGGTCACGGATAACTCGGGAGCAAAAAAAATAGCTTGTATTCATCCAAGGGGCGGCGGAGTCGGTCGTATTGCAAGACTAGGTGATGTGATAACTGCTTCCGTTAAAGAGGCTACTCCAGAGAGTCCTATTAAGAAGGGAACGGTTGTAAAAGCAGTAATTGTTCGTACTCGTAAAGAGTATCGACGTAAAGATGGCACTTACATTCGATTTGACAACAATGCTGTCGTCATTATCAATGATCAGAATGAACCTCTTGGTACTCGGGTTTTCGGACCCGTTGCAAGAGAACTGCGAGAGAAAAAATTCATGAAGATTGTTTCTCTTGCTCCTGAGGTTTTGTAACATGATTAGCAAGCCCCATATTCGCAAAAACGATGAGGTTGAGATACTTCTCGGTCGAGACCAGGGAAAGCG
>CAZFLB010000012.1:0-14452 GCA_964518945.1 uncultured Acidobacteriota bacterium
GAACATCGCACATTATTTGACCCGAACGCCAATCCCCCAAGTCGATTTGTGGCAGGTGACCGTGTGAGATTTGTGCCAGTAAACGAACTGGAAAGAGTTGAAGAGCTATCTCCCTCCCCTCCGTTGTGTACACACCCCAATTTTGTCGTTGAGGATGGAGGTTTTTTAACTACTGTGCAAGACCTCGGTCGTTTTGGTTCCCAGCGATATGGAGTACCTGTTGCAGGTGCTGTAGATTCTCTAGCTCTATCGGAAGCGAATGAGCTTGTTGGAAATGAATCAAACTCTGCAGCCCTTGAATGTACAGTCGCTGGGCCAAGACTTCGTTGTTTGCAACCTACTAGCGTTGCTATTACGGGTGCTAACTTCGGAGCGGTTGTAGAACGATATGACTTGGGACAATGGCATCCCCCTTTACGTAGTTCATTTCAGCTACGTCCAGGGAATGTACTTTCGTTTGAAGGTCGGATTTCAGGTGCACGTGCTTATGTTGCAATCGGTGGAGGAATTGATGTTCCGGTAGTTCTTGGTTCACGTTCTACGTACTTGCCGGCTGGGTTTGGTGGTTTTGCTGGTAGGCCTCTTAAAACGGGAGATAAGCTCAGTGTAGTTGTTGAAACGCGTGAGAGGACTCTGGATCGTTTTGAGCATAGGGGAGAGGTCTCAGCCAGTAAAACCAGGGTCTTACGAGTCATCTGGGGGCCGCAGGATGATTACTTTACTGATAGCGCCAAACAAATGTTCGAGCAGGCTATATATCATGTGAGTGATTCGTCTGATCGCATGGGGTGTCGTTTGGTCGGTCCTGTTATTGAACACAAGGGTAGCAAGGAGATTATCTCAGACGGAAATACACTTGGAAGTGTTCAAGTGCCTCCAAATGGACTTCCAATTGTAATGTTGGCTGATCGAGCAACCACAGGAGGTTACCCCAAGATTGCAACTGTGGTTACTCAAGATGTTTCGTTGATAGGACAGCTTCTGCCGGGAGAAGCTGTGCGTTTTAGTGCGATGACTCTAGACCAATTTTTGTCAGAGTTGACTTTGGCTTAGACCGGGAAAAACTCTATCTAGAAACGAGCTCTTACCTAAGGAAGACCAGAGGGTATCCCAATGACTTGATTACTAGTTGCACGGGGACTATTGGGCTGGTTAGTTTTTTTGTTCCACAGGTTTAGGCAAATTTGAGTTATGGCATCAGACCGGTTCAAAGTATAGAAGTGAAGACCCGGTGCGCCGTTGTTTAAGAGCTCTTCGCATTGCAAAGTAGCCACTTCTACAGCAAATTTGAATTGTGATTCGGGGTCGTCTTGGTAGCCTTCCATACGTTTACGAATCCAGAGCGGTACGTCCGCTCCACATTTTTTCGAAAAGTTTAACACTTGTTTATAGGGCCAAATTGGCATAAGGCCTACGATGATTGGTGTGTCTAGGCCACGCTTTCGTAACTCTTCGACAAAGTGAAAATAACTGGCATTGTTAAAAAAATATTGTGTTATCGCAGCGTCTGCGCCTGCCTCAACCTTTTCAATCAGGTGTTCGATATCTTTTTGAATACTCGTCGCTTCAGGGTGTCCCTCTGGATAGCAGCCGACGAATATGTGGAAATCAGCATGTTTTTTGATGAACGAAACCAGATCGATGGCATAACGAAATTCTCTAGCTTGTGTTTTAACCTTACTATCTGATAATACTCCTTCAGGGTGGTCTCCGCGTAATGCAAGAATTCTTGTGAAACCAGCGTCGGCGTATTGCTTTAGATAGATTTTTACTGTGCTTTCGGTTTGGCCAACACAAGACAAGTGAGGTACTAAGTCGACGCCCATTGTCTTTTTGATAGCAAGACAGGTTTTGATTGTGTGGATGTTACCGCTTCCCCCAGCACCAAAAGTGACTGACACAAAGTCAGGGTCGAACTCAGCAAGACTTACAGCAGTTTGGCTCAGCCTTTCCCACTCGATGGTTGTTTTTGGTGGGAAAAACTCAAAAGAAACATGTGGTGACTGACGTGAGGCGAAAGCACGCTTCACTAGAGAACGTCCTAAAATACTGCTACGTTGAACCATTCTATTACTTATCCTAAGCGTCGTTAATGATTCCCGCAAACGACATAAGGCATTGAATGTACCTTAATAATCAATTCTATTAACTAACAATTAGAGCCAACCCTGAACCAGTTCTTTGTGAATGCTCCTCATAATTCAACACCCTACTTATAGGAATACTTACTAGCTGATCTGCAGAACCTTTAGGTTCTGCGAAAAGGTGTATTGTTGCTTCCTTTGAGATGGTGTCGAATTCCTGTTTTTCTTCTTTGGTGAGAAAACCTAAAATAGTGACAGAGCCATCCACACGCTTGTGCCCCTCGTAAGATCTTAAATTACGGACACTAAATAATGGAAAATTGTCGGTCGCTGGTGAATAAGTAAAGCCGTAAACTCCGCTTGGGAGATTATCTACGCCGCTACCACTTTCTTTTGCGGTAAGTGCTCTCAGGTTGTTGGTCTTCCGTATTTCGGAAAATAGGCTTTCTGTATTGTCTGACAAGGGTTCTGAAGGTTGGAGGTTTGCCATAATTTCTTCTTTCCTTATCTGAAAGCAGTGCTATTAAAACTGAGCAACGTGCTGCGCGCGGATTTTAACCATGGATAGCCATCTTTTCAAATGATTTTTGTGGAATCCTGCTTAATGGATGGTTAGTCTAGACTTCTATGGTTTGGTTCTTATTGGTTTATTTGGTTTCTCTAATTGGTTGTGATCTTGAGCCAAACCAAAAGCCCGAGCAACTTGTTGAGATTACGGCTCGTTATCCAGTTTCTATTGATCGGACTCAATACAAAAAGATCATCGCGTTCGGTGATAGTCTCACTGCAGGTTTTGGAGTCGATTACAATGATACGTATCCCGCAGTTCTTCAAGAGTTGGTAGATAAAGCTTGTTATCCTTATGAGGTTGTTAATGCTGGAGTTTCTGGGGACACAAGTGCTGGTGGTGTTCGGCGTCTTTCATGGGTGTTAGAAGGTTTGGAAGTGGTAGTGCTTGTACTTGAACTCGGAGCTAATGACTTTTTGAGAGGATTATTGCCGAGTGAAACGAAAAAGAACCTTAATACAATTATCGATAGAACAGAGGAGCGAGGGATTCCAGTGCTTTTTACGGGGTTCAGTTCCGATGAGAAAACAGGGGAACGTCATGTCTTAGAGTTCCTACGAGTTTACGAAGATATCTCGCGCGAACGAGATGTGAGCTTTATGCCGAATTTTTTACTTGGTGTTGCTGGAGAAACATCACTGGTCCAAGAAGACGGTCGACATCCAAATGCAGCAGGAACCCGTGTTGTTGCAGAGAATGTATGGAAGTTTTTAAAGCCAATGTTACCTCAACCTGAAACCAATGCCTTGTGTGGATCGTGATCAAGCTAGAGCAAGTTGCTAAGGTCGTCAATAGTGGTTCTGAACGGCTGAGTATTCTCAGTTCAATTGATTTAGAGGTTCATGCGGGCGAATTTATATCCGTTATTGGACCTTCTGGGAGCGGTAAATCTACTCTTCTGGGCTTAATTGCTGGGTTGGACAGACCAACAGAGGGTCGAATTATGATCGATGGAAAAGATATGTTGTCTCTCAGCGAGGATGAATTAGCGTTAGTTCGGGGTGAGTATATCGGATTTGTTTTTCAGTTCTTTCATCTGCTTCCATCACTCACTGCACTTGAGAACGTTCTAGTACCAATGGAAATCTTCGAAGTTGAGAATTCAACGGAGAAAGCTCATTACCTACTAGATGAAGTAGGCTTACGAGAGCGTTCCCATCACTATCCATTTCAGCTGTCTGGCGGTGAGCAACAGCGAGTCGCTATTGCTCGAGCTCTTGCTAACGACCCACCGATTCTACTTACTGATGAGCCAACTGGAAACTTGGATACGATGAATAGCAAGCACATTGTGGAACTTATTCTGGAAATCCATAAGCGACGGGGTACGACTATCGTTCTTGCGACTCACGATGTAGACCTCGCTAATCGTTCTGACCGAACACTTGTTTTGAAAAATGGGCGTATTGATAGTATCAAAACTGATGAGTTGATGGGTGATCAACCGGCGGTTTTGGGGGGTTAAGCGAGTGTTGTTTGCCTTAAGGATGGCCGGGCGCGAGATGCGTTCTTCCTGGAAAAAACTATCTTTCTTTTTCCTTTGCATTGGGTTGGGCGTTGCGTCGATCGTGACGCTAAGGTCAGTTGTGGAGAGTGTGAGTAAGACATTATTGACAGAATCCAAGCAACTTATGGCTAGTGATGTCCTTATTGAAAGTTACCGACCCTTCACAAATCACGCTGCATTTGTGATCAGGGAAAAATTGGTGCGACATGAAGCTTTTGCGACTACACGGTCTATAGAGACAACTACGATGGTTGGAGTTGGGAGCGGCAACGAAACGAACAGAATGGTGGAACTTCGAAGTGTTGAAGAAGAATTCCCCTATTATGGAGATATTAAGTTGACAGATGGGGTCTACAACCATGATCTGCTGAAAAATGGTGGTGCTCTTGTTCGGCCTGAACTGCTAACCCAGTTAGACATCAATGTTGGTGATCAAATATTGATAGGAAAGAAAATGATTACCGTCCGGGGAGTTGTTATAGGGGAGGCAGGGCGTAATGTTGCGATGTTCAATATGGGACCTCGGGTATTTATTGATTACGCTGATTTTGATGAAACGGGCATTCTTGGCTTTGGTGGGCGTGTGCGACAGCAGATTCTCGTACAAATTAATGACGAAAACATCGAGGCATTGATTTGGGATTTGGACGGTGCACTTGCGGAGGATTTTGTTCGAGTGCGTTCCTATAGAGATGCTGGCAATCGTGTTATTCGTAGATTAAATCAAGGCGAGAGTTACTTGGGTCTTGTAGGTTTTGTCATATTAATTTTAGGTGGTTTGGGAATATGGAGCGTCACACGCGTTTTTGTTGCTCAAAAGCTGAAAAGCATTGCTATTCTTAAGTCTCTTGGCGTCAGTACTGTGCGAGTGTTTGCCATCTACTTTCTGCAGGTAGTTTTTCTAAGTGGTATTGGCAGTATTTTTGGTGTTTTACTAGCGTTTGGCGCATTGGAGCTTATTCCAAATTTTCTCGGGAGCCACTCGCTTGAGGTGGAATATGGGGTGACCCCAATCGCTGTTTTACAAGGGGTCGGTATGGGGTTATTGGTATCGGCAATGTTTGCTATTAGCCCTTTATTGCGGATGCGCTCCGTGCGGCCTTTGTTGTTATTGAGGCCAACAAGTGATACCGAACTGGTCAGTTTTGGAACGTCGAGTTGGTTGCGTCTGTTATGGGGGCTAGACAGATTGCAGGCCAGTGTCGTTGGAATTTTATTGGTTGTCTTTCTTTTGATCTGCTCTTGGCAGGTTGATTCATGGCGCGTTGGTGGCTATGTTTTTGTTACTGTTTTAGTAGTTGCTCTTTTCTTGCATCTCGGAGGTGTTGCACTAGTTAAGTTGGTGACGACGCTCAACAAAAACAAATCGTTTTCATTGCGCCATGCCATTTTGAATTTGAGTCGACCTGGAAATTACACTCAGATAATTCTTCTTGCTGTCGGAATAGGATGTTGCTTTGTTCTCACAATAAGAAGTCTTCATATAGGTCTATTGGACCAATTTGCTGTTGAACTTCAGGAAGATGCTCCTGACATGTTCTTTGTTGATGTGCAGGATGATCAAGTGAATGCTTTTGCAAGCCGTGCTTGGAAATTTGGGGCGACTCATGTCAACCTTGTACCTGTCCTGAGAGCTCGTGTAATTAAAGTGAAAGGTAGAGACATTCAGCTCGACTCATATGAGGATGTGAGACGGCGAGGTTCTCTGGGTCGTGAATATACTATTACTTATCGAAATCATATAGAAGTAAACGAGGATGTAATTCGTGGTGAATTTTGGAATGAAAGTTATTCACCTGATTTAGAGGTTTCGATCGAGTCGAGTCTCTGGAAGCGTTACAAGATGGATGTCGGTGACGAAATCACATTTGACATTATGGGACGAAAGTTAGTGGCTTTGGTCACGAATGTTCGGGACGTCGACTGGAGTGCATCCCGTAATGGAGGGTTTATGTTTGTGTTTCGCCCGGGAGCACTGAAAGGGATTCCAAATACATATGCTGGGTTTGTTAAAGCTCCTGAGGATGAAGTGGAGCGAGTTGATTTTCAGCGTGAAGTAATTGCAGGTTTCCAAAATATCTCTGCGATAGATTTGCGAGATATTCTACATATCTTGGAACAATTAGTGGGTAAAATTTCATTAGCCGTTTCTGCCGTAGGCAGCATATCGTTATTCAGTGGGGGGCTTATATTGTTGGGTTCCATTGCGATGACTAAATACCAACGGTGTTATGAGACTGCAGTTTTCCGCACATTAGGTGCAAGACGTAGTCATATCCTGATGATGATGTTTTTCGAATACGCAACGCTCGGAGCGCTTGCTGGGCTTATTGGTAGTTTAGGTGCTCAGGCTTTGAGCTTCTTACTTAGTGAACAAGTGTTCGGAATCCCATTTAGATTGGCATTTGATACGAATGTCATTGGAATATTCTTTGCTTCGACAGTGGTTAGTATTGTGGGTGTTGTTGTGACACTCGACGTCGTTAATCAAAAACCCATCGGTTTTTTGTCTGCTGAGTAGTAGGGGATTATTAAATTAGTAAAAAGTTACCTTTCTACCTTACGAATTGTTTTGTGTTTCCGTACGGGGACCTTCGTTTGTGGATAAAAGCCGGCTTCATTGTTTCCGTTTCGAAGATTGTGAGGTCTAGGTTTTCAAGGAAGTCTGGTTTAGAGGAGTTTTTATCGAACTGAAACTGAATCAACACGGATCCCTAGGTCTCTGACATCTGTCGAATCGGGGATCCAATTGGCGGGACGCCAGGTTTCTGTCTTTAGAGTTAAGATCGCAAAAGAGCTCTTGGTTTGTGAAGTAAGGTTCTCGGGAAGAGTAAAAGTGTAAGTCGTGAACTCTTTCTCTGGGGTGATGGTAGCGAGCGTACTGCCACAGATTTCGACGGTGACTTGGTGCTGTGGTGCGCCAATCTCTTCTGATCCAGCCAGCCGAAGCTCGATAGTTTTTGTGCCGTTCCCCACTTTTGGGAGAAAGACTGATGAAGTCTTTTGACTCCAACGATAACTGGTGCCCTTGTCATCCAGCTCTTTTTCATGAAACCAAGCGAGTTGTAGATCGTCGCTGCCTCCTACATCGAGATGAGGGAGATTGGGGACTCGTTCTGATAGTTCTTCCAAATCGACTGCTTTTGAGAGAGTGAAGCGTAAATGAAATGGCTCTGCGCCAGTTGGTGGGTTCACGTAGCCATACTTGAATTTTTCTGTCGCAAACCAGAAGTCTTTTACATGTTGGGTAAACAAACCCGATAGGGAAATTTTGTAGTTCGTGATGAAGTAAACGTCTCGATAGTCGCTTTGCCACTGATTAAGAAGATGCTCCAGTTTGTCGATAGGAGGCTTCATCGAATAAAACTCTAGAACATTTTTTTGATGAAGTTCGGCGAGAGGAAGCTCAAGCATGTGCAGTCCTTCACGTCGAGGAAAAATGACGACATCTTCGTTACCGATATGTCTAGCAAGTTCTTTAATGAAATTCTGACTTCCGGCAAACTCTTCGTGGCCACGAAATGCCCATAGTTTTCGACCATCCGACAGATAAATTAATAGCAAAGCAGAAGCTGTCATGACTGAGCCGAGCCTAATAATACGTTTCTTATGACTATGGAAAACAGTCAGCACTAGTGCGATACAACTCAACAAGGTTGGTAGAATTATGGGAATGTATCTACGCATTGCAAAGTAGTGGTCATGCCAAACTCGTGCTTTGTAAAAAAAGAATAGAGAGAAAGTAAGACCCGTGAGTAAAAAAAACACCTGGGTTTTTCGAGCTCTGAGCATTAATGTCATTGCTCCTGAGATCGATAACGCCATGCCTAGGTCATAGAGATACCAACTCATTCTAAAAAACGCTTCTGCATCATGAGGTGCAGTTCGAGGTGCGTGCCAATGTGGTCTGATGAAATAAGCGAAGGTTGCAAGTGCAAATAAGCCGAATGCGCTTATTAATCGGGTCCTTTCTGACTTGAGGCAGGTTCTTACTAAACTGATTGCGGGCTGCCTAAACCGGTTTATTAAGATAAGTATTAATATTCCTAAAAGTGTGATTAACCATAGGTTGTTCCATAGCATTTGCCAGTAGTGCCTGTTCAGAACCTTTGAAACGTAAGGCCAGCTTATATAGCGGCTATGAATAGTTGCATGCAAAGAAAGAGCTAGGAAACACAAGAGAAATGCTATTTCCGGTGGTCGAAACCTTCTTTTGAGACGTTTCCAACCGAAGAAAATAGCTATTGGAATGACGAAGAGCAAGTTCTCTAAACGGGTTAGAAGAGTTGAACCTAATGTAATTCCACCAAGAATACCTGCTACCGTTGAGTTTTTTTCCTCCATGAAATAGATGAAAAATAAGGCGTTTATGTAAAGAAATTGTACGAGGATCTCTGCATTGGGGAATCGAGCAAACCAAATCTGTATTTGAAAAACCGTCCAGAACGCAGTTGCCCATACCGCAACTTCAAATCCGAATATGCGCTTGAGTGCAAAAACCCCGCCGATTACAGCCATCATCGCGAAAAACGGTGTCGCATAGAGGCCGGCCTTCATTTCGTATAAAGACGCCACTAACCCAATCCATGTTGGATAGAGGTGTAAACCTTGGGGTACAACGCGGCCGGTTTCAGGATTTTCCAGCGGATATCCTTGAAACCTCAAGTGGTTCCAATCTGGAATTTCTTTGTCCACTCGAAAGAACAAGGCAAGGTCTTCCTTCGGTATACTCGCAATGACTGGGTCGGTAGACGTCAAACTACCGTTATGTGCAAGGTGAAATCCAGTATTTACGTACACACCGGGATCGCGGCCGCCTAGAATGTAATCGAATGGTGGGTAGTATGTGAATAACGTGAATATCAATAATACAATTGCAAGAGAGATTTCTTTCCAGTTGAATTCTCCCAGACGAATTGAAAGTCGGTTTCTAACTGTGAATAGAACAATGCTAAGGATAGTGGCTAGTAAAATCACTACGTTTACAGGAGAGAAAAGCCTTATCTCTGCCAGAAATAGGCTGCTCCAACCAGAGACAATAATACTCCCAGAGAGTATTAGATAAATTTGCTCTGCGAAGGTAAGGTCGCAACGGCGTTCACCTTCTATGGCTGCTAGTATTAAAACTCCAGGGCCAAAGAAAATGACAAGCGTGGCCAAAATTATCAGAAAAGGGCTCACAGAGTAACATCATAGCGCACCTTGCGTTGAAGTTCTGAATGTTGCTCAAACATCTCAATATGTTTGGGTTAGAGATCTTTTTGTGTGGCGACTTTATTCTTTAATTCTCCCCAGTTGCTCGATACTCGCACCGCTATTACTTCACCTTTAGCACAAAGGATTCCATTAGCGGATAGTGAGACTTCAATTGTTGCTACGCGGTCTCTTAGCTCTTGAGCTTTCCCACGCAGTTTCAGAGGGACTCCGAGAGGTGTTGGTTTCAGGTATTCAACGCTGAGCTTTCCTGTGACGAAACGCAAATGTGGCGGAGTGCCGATTTCGCGCCCTTCTGCTCTATGTGCACAGGCTGCTGCTGTTCCTGTTCCATGACAGTCAATTAATGATGCGATGAGTCCTCCGTAAACGAATCCAGGGAAGGAAATATGGTAAGGCTTTGGTTTAAATTCACATACTGTTTCGTCGTCTTCCCAAAAACTCTTGATTTGGTGCCCATGTTTGTTGAACTCTCCACAACCGTAGCAATGGCGAGTTTCTTCAGGGTAGTGGTCTTGAAAACTTTTCTCAGTCATAGATCCTGCTTAGCAATTTTAAGAGTAGAGTTAGTGAGTGATTTTGTAGGGAGAGACAATTTTATTGTAACGAGCATAACTAGGTTGTGGGATGTTGAAATGTAACCCTCGTTGGGCCAGCTTCCCACAAAGCAATGCTCTAATTTTTGTAACTATGTAAGTAATTATTGTAACCATGGAAGAAGTTGAGTTGTTAGTGTTTGCAACGGCAGCCAGCTACGGGCAACAACGGTTGTGTTGCTGTCAGTTCTTACGACTATACTCGGGAATCCGTGCGCGCCCAGGATGCGTGCTTTTTTGAAATCATCTTCTGTTTGCCGTGCCATGTCAGGAGAAAGAAAGCTTTCGTGGAACGCGGTTTTCTCTAAGCCTATATCACAAGCTACTTTGAGAAAGGTGTCTATATGTGTTGGGTCTAGGCCTGAGTGATAAAAGGCACTTTGTAGTGCTTCGTTGTAATTGAAAACGCTTTCAGGAGAAAGATGCCGTGAGGTAACAATTGCGCGACAAGCTGGTTCCGTATCATAAAAAAAATCTTTTCTTTCTAAGAAAGAGTAATCGAAAGGTTGTCCGGAACGCCGTTCTACTTCTTGCCAGGAGTTGATCAGGTGAGAACGAAGATTTTCATCAAGTTGTTGTGCTGCAGTTCCTGTCCGTAATCCTCCAACGACGAATCTATATTGGAATTTGCTTGGATATTTTTCACGGATGGTCCGTAACGAAGGTACGAATCCCCAACACCATGAGCAGAGAGGATCGCTAATGTAAATGAGTTCTGGACTACGGGTAGCAGCAGTCATGGAACAGCTTGGGTAGCCAGTATTATCCAGCCAACGAGAAAGCATGCACCACCAATGGGCGTAATTGCTCCGAGCCAACGTACGCCAGTTATGCTGAGAATATAAAGGCTCCCTGAAAAAATTACTATTCCGAGAACGAAAGCCCAACCCGAAGCGTTTACTATGCTACTGGTGGTTTTGTCTGACAGCCAGGAGACTACGAAAAGACCAAGCGCGTGGTATACGTGATAGCGAACAGCTGTTTCAAAGATTGATAGCATCTCAGGGTTAAGTTTTTGTTTTAACCCGTGGGCTCCAAAAGCTCCAATGGCAACTGCTAGGAACATGAAAATAGCTGCTATCCTTGCCCACAACATTTCAGTATTTTAACAGATGATTCTTTGTCCCGGGTCATCACTCCATTTCACAATAATTGATCTTCGTGTTTTTCCATTAAGAAGCTTTTAATCCTTTCGATTTAAGCTTATTAAAAGGGAGTCTCTGAACATCGCTAGAGGGAGAACACAGAACTCCTAAAAATGGACTTTCAGGGAATCTAAAGTTTGATGTTAGGGTTTAGCGTGGCATTTGTCCTGGTCGTAAAGGCAATTGAAGTTGTCTAGGTTCGTCAGGGTATAGCTCTGCAACGTAGCTTTCGTAGCCATTGAAGATTGGAGTGGAAAAAGGCTCATCATTATCCAGCCAATGTGATTTCGCTTGACTCCATCGTGGGTGTGGAATGAAAGGGTTCACGTTTGACAAAAAACCATACTCATGCAGTTGTATTTGCCAAAATGTTTTCGGTTGTTGAGAAAGTAGTTCTATCTTGATGATGCTCTTTGGATTTTTGTAACCATATTTCCAAGGAACCACAATGCGAGCTGGCGCACCGTGTTGTTTAAGCAGAGGCTTGCCGTAGACTCCTGTTGCGATGATTGCCAGTGGGTTCATTGCTTCATCAATACGTAGTGCTTCTTCATAAGGCCAAGGATACCAATTAGCTTCGCGAACTCCAGGCATTTGAGTGTGTTCCAGCGCACTTGTGAATTTTACATACTTAGCATTATTTGAAGGTTCTACGCGCATTAGGAGTTTAGACAGTGGAAAACCGGTCCATGGCACATTCATTGCCCAGCGTTCTACACAACGAAAATGGTAAGTACGTTCTTCTTGTTCAAACTTGAGGAGTTCGTCAAGATCGAAAGTTGTTGGCTTGGAACATTCGCCAGTAACGTCGATTTTCCAGGGCTGAACCTTAAATTCTCCTGTGTGCTTCCAAACTGGTCCTCCCCGTCCGGGTAAAAACTCATAAAAATTATTGTGTGCAGCAGCAACCTCTCTTGGGGTAAGAGTCTTTCGGTCGATGAGGTCTGGTACTTCAAAGGAAGTATTTTTCTTCGCTGGAAATACTTCGTCGTTTTCGTAGGGGACTTTTAGAAGGTCGCTTTTTTCAATAGGTTCAGCCAAAAGACAGGACCCACTAGCTAAGCTCATACCGATTGTGGTCAAGAACCGTCGTCGACCAAAAAAAACAGATTCGGGAGTTATGATATTTGACGGAATGTTTGGCGTTTGAAAACTGCGGCTCATAGAGACCTCCTACCATGAGATTCTAACATTGTCCTCAACTGTGTCACTGGCGGTATGCAAAAGCGGTAGAAATAATTGATAGCCATAGCGTCCATTAATGAGCAGAAGATACGTGTCTCATTGCTTGGAAGTATCTACTAACGGAGAAAGTACCCAGCCCGAGTCCGCACCGTGGCTTCTGTAGGTTTTTTCAATTTCACCTCCAAAGTGTGCCATCCAGGAGAGGAAGCATCGGGTGTGTAAACTAGAAGGTAGCGACTTCGCATCTCATAAAGAATGTCCGAGAAAGCGGCACCTAGATTTTCAGCGGATTTCAAGGAAATGAGCCTGCCTCCAGCAACTAAAGAGATATTGTTTAACAACCCGCTTCCTCTTAAGTCGGATGAGTTTTCGATGAATGTTCCTTGGCCGCGTTGTTCCCCACCCAAAAAGAGACCGGCGTTGGACCCAACACGTACTGCATAGATTACGGTGGGAGATGCCTTTGCTGTAGCCAAGAGGTCTTTGTTAGTAAGCCAACTGGAATTGTCTGTACCATCTGTGAAAACGACGACGAGAGCTCGTCCGGTCCCGGTTTCTGCATGAACGATTGCTGCATGTAAGCTGTCATATAGAGATGTAGCTCCACGACCAAGCATGGTATTGATTGTTTCCAGCGCTTTCTTTTTAATATTGGTTAGAGGTTGTCGGAGCTTGTATCTTGTACCAAAGTTGATGATAGCGATTTCATCAGATGAAGAGAGATTAGATATAAAAGTCCGTGCAGCGTTTTTTAATTGTGCTAGTTTTGCACCACGAACACTACTACTGGTGTCAATGAGTAGTACTGAGCTTATAGGTTGAGTAGAAGTACGTAAAAGTGAGACTTCATGCTGTCGAACACCATTATCAATTATTTCAAAATCATTTTTAGTGAGATGTGTAATCGGTTTACCGTGAAGCGAAACAAAGACGTCTACGATTACTCTCTGCGCTTTGGTATGAAACATTGGGGCGCGCTGAGGTTGTTGTACAAACATAACAGGTGATGTGAGTAGAGTGGTAATTGCTAAAATCGTGTTCATTTAAACTTTGCTCTAAAGTTCTGCCAAATAACTGCTGCGTTAACGGAGTCTCCTAGTTGATAAACAGTCCAACTGTCCATTCTGTTTGTCACGACTGTTTTCATACTTGTTTGGATAACTTTCCTAGATTGTTGATCTTCTCCTAATTCCCGCAAAGTGTGAGATAGACTGACGGCGGCTGGTTGGCTTGTAGGGTCTATGGCAAAAGCTTCACGATAGTAATGGCTTGCTTGAAGCAGGTCGCCGGATGCCCGATAAGCATTACCCAAAGAGAGCAAACCAATAGTGCGATGAGCAAAGTTGTTTAGTTTGAATACAGCAGTTTTTAGGATCGCGATTGCCTCACTTGAGTGGCCTAAAACGGACAACACTCTTCCGAGCCGAATTTGAGCAAGAGTGTTTTCGGGTTGAAGTGAAAGGATATGTTCGTAAGCCTGACGGGCCTTCGCCAGAAAAATCAAAGAACCGTTTAGCTCAGCCAAATTTGCAAATGCGTATTGTATTGCTACCGTAGAATCAAATCGCTCCGCTACGGGTTCTATGAAACGGAGAGCATCAACTATTTGTGACCGGCGATACAGAGACAAAGAAACAGCTAAGTGAAGTTCTTCTTCTATTGCTGTAGCCTGTTTGACGTCCAAGAGTTTTGCTAAAGCAATAGCCTCGTTAATGTAGATTGCTCTATTGGATTCAGTTGATTGGACAGCTGTCTCTGCTTGCAAAGCTATTGCTGCAATGATGGTTTTCTTCTCTTTTAACCTCAACGGGTCAAGTACTTGGCTTAGGTCATTGTTGCGCTCTATTAAGCTCTTTACACCAAAGTTAATCAGCTTACTAGCGGTCGAACTATGCTGTCCATTGCGGTAGTCTCGGAGGAGTTCTCGGTACTGCTGCATGGAGAGGTCTTCCGCAAATAATTGGGTTGCCGAAAAGAGGAGAAAAAATAATAAGGCCATCTTTATTTTCTGCATTAACTCGCGGTCCGGTCGTGTGGAGGAGCGTAACACAATGAATGTTTGCCTATCGACATTGATGGAATTTCAGGAAAATCATAGGGTTTCTTCTAGTGACTGCTTTTTAAAAGCTAATCTGTAACTTTTACTCTGACAT
>CAZFLB010000013.1:0-3427 GCA_964518945.1 uncultured Acidobacteriota bacterium
TTTTTAAATGTTTATCAATGTCTAAAATTAAAATTAGTGATTTAGTAGTAACGCCTTACGCTTCTGGATTAGGCTGTCTAAATAAAGATGATTTTTATATTGGAACTACAATTATAGATATTGGCGCTGGTAGCTGCTCTATTGCAACTTTTTATAAAAATAAATTAATATACACAGGAATAATTAATATTGGTGGATTTCATATTTCATCAGATATAGCGAAAGGTTTGTCCACTTCAATTTCTGCAGCTGAAAGATTAAAAATTTTACATGGTAATAGTTTAAATTCTAATGAAAATAATGATTTAATTGATGTTCCTTTAACTGGTAATGAAGAAACAACTGAAACACATAGAATAAATAGAAACGAATTACAAAATATTATTTTATCGCGAGTTCAAGAAATCCTAGAAAATATTAGATCAAAAACAAATAAATCTATATTAGAAAGAAATGTAACAAGTAACATTATTTTAACTGGAAAATCTGCAGAATTAAAAGGTTTATCACAATTAGCATCTGATTTTTTTGGAATTAAAGTTAGGATAGGAAAACCGATTTTCATTGAAGGCCTTGCTGAAAACTTTTCAGGTCCTGGTTTTTCAGTAAGTTGTGGTTTAATAAAATATAAAATTCTTAAAGAAACAAAACAACCAACATCGCCAACATTTGAAAATAACTTTTTATGGAAAAAATTAGGGACATGGGTAAAAGAAAGTTTCTTTTAAAAAAAAGATTGCGTTTTATTAACGAATCGTTATATTATACTATATATAGTGGATTTTTTTATATGTATACATTATTTAGTAACAAGTCAAGATTTTATTAAAATTATTTGATTAAAAAAAAATGTCAGTAAACTTAGGTGTACCAAATAGATCAAAAGCAAAGCTAAAACCAAGAGTACTTGTTTTAGGAGTTGGTGGTGGTGGTTGTAATGCCCTTAATACCATGATAGCTAGTGGTTTAAAAGGAGTAGAATTTGTCGCATGCAACACAGATGCTCAATCACTAGAATTTTGTAATGCAACACAAAAAATTCAATTAGGTCTTGAAAATACCGAAGGCTTAGGTGCTGGATCAGATCCTGCAATAGGTAAATCTGCTGCTGAAGAATCTTATAATGATATATGCGAATATATTGACGGTGCACATATGGCTTTTATTGCTGCTGGTATGGGAGGTGGAACAGGTACTGGTGCAGTTTCAACTATAGCTAAAGCATGTAAAGAAAAAGGTATTTTAACTGTAGCAGTAGTTACTAAACCATTTTCATTCGAAGGAAAATTAAGAATGGATAATGCTGAAAAAGGAATTGAAGAATTAAGAAATTATGTTGATACATTAATAGTAATTCCTAATCAAAACTTATACATAGTTTGTGATGACAAAACATCATTTGCTGAAGCGTTTTGTATGGCAGATCAAGTTTTACATCAAGGGGTAAGAGCAGTTACAGACTTAATGATGCAACCAGGATTAATAAATCTTGATTTTGCTGATGTAAGAGCGGTAATGTCAGAAATGGGAAGAGCGGTTTTTGGACATGGAGAAGCTGCAGGTGAAAGAAGAGCTATTGAAGCAGCAGAGTCAGCAATTTCTAACCCACTATTAGAACGTGTTTCTTTAGAAGGTACAAAAGGCCTTTTACTTAATATAACCGGTGGATCAGATATGAGTTTAATCGAAGCAACTGAAGCAGCTGATAGAATTAAACAAGAGATAGATGATAATGCAAAAATTATTTTTGGTTCTTCAATAAATAAAGAACTAGATGGTTTAATGAGAGTTTCAATTATAGCAACAGGAATAGGAAATGTTGTAGATATGCCAAAACCAAAAAATGAAAATTCTGAAAATAAAAAGAAAAATGAAACTATTAATCATAGTTCAACAAATACGATAAAACCTAAATTTGCTGAACAAACTGATTTAGAAGATTTCACAAATCAAATAGTAGAAATCAAAAAAAATACAGATGAAAATTCATTACCTAAAGAACAGAATTCTAATGATTTACAACATAATCAACAAGAAAAACCAAGTAATGTAGTGTTAGATTTTATAAAAAAATTATCCCCACTTAAAATTTTTAATTTCGATAAAAAAGAAAAAAAAGAATTCTTAGATAAAAAAGAAGAAAACTTTTTAGAAAACGATAATTTAAATATTAAACCCAAAGAAGATAATGTAGAAATTGCTGATAATCCTATTGAAAAAGTCGAGCAAATAATAGATGAAAAAAAAGAAATCGAAGAAGTAATTACAAATGATAAAGAAGAAAAAACAGAGATTAAAAAAGAAATAAAAGCTGAAGCAATTATTAATAAAGATGCTGAATCAACTGAAAAAAATGAAAAAAAAGAAGAAATTAAAGAAAAAAAAACAATTCAAATTCAAGCTGAAATGCCAGGTTTAGATGATCAAAATAAAGAATCTTCAGACAAGAAAAATACTAATGATAAAGAAGATTTAGAAATACCATCTTTTTTAAGAAATCAATCTAATTAAATAAGAATAAGTTACATAGTGTAACAAACAGTTAATTGCTATAGCTATTACAATTATTACTTTATAATTGTATATGGCATCATTAATTAAACAAAAAACTATCAAAAAAGAAGTTTCATTTAAAGGTATCGCTTTACATAGTGGTTGTCTAACAAAGATTAAAATATTACCTGCTGATTGTAATACTGGTGTAATTTTCATCAGAAAAGATAAAGAAAAGAATAATATCATTCCAGCAAATTGGAGTAATGTCACTAATACAAAATTATGTACAAAAATATCAAATAAATCTGGTTTAACTGTTTCTACTATAGAACATTTAATGTCTGCCATTTCTGCTTTACATATCGATAATTTGAAAATTGAAATTTCTGGGCAAGAAGTGCCGATACTTGACGGAAGCTCAAAGATTTTTTTTGAAAAAATTTCAAATGTTGGAATCAAAAAACAAGAAAAAAATAAAAAATTTATTAAAATTTTAAAAAAAATTGAAGTTAAAAATAAATTATCATATGCATCTATAGAACCTTCTAAAAACAATTTTAATATTTCATATAAAATTGATTACGAACATCCTTTAATAAAAAAAGAAGAATATAAAACTACTTTAAATCATAATAATTATAAAAATAATATTGCTCCTGCTAGAACTTTTGGTTTTATAAATGAGTATAAAAAACTAAAAAAAAATGGTTTCGCCAAAGGAGCTTCTTTAGATAATTGTGTTGTTTTTAATGGAAAAAAAATTTTAAATAAAAAAGGATTAAGGTTCAAGAATGAATCAATTAGACATAAAGTTTTAGATGTTATAGGTGACTTACATTTATCTGGACATTCTATTTTAGGGCATTTTAAAGGTGAAAAATCTGGTCACGAAATAAATAATATTTTATTAAAAAAAATCTTTGCAAATAAA
>CAZFLB010000014.1:0-2591 GCA_964518945.1 uncultured Acidobacteriota bacterium
TACATATGGAATATGGAACCGGTTTCAGAGTCAACGAAAGAGCAATGACGCTAGGAAATGTATTTTTGATTTTAATGTTTGGAACAGTCATAAATGAGTTTTCACGGAATATTATTAACACTTATTCTTACCGGATAGTAAAATTCTTCTTACCACCTTTAATGTTTTTACCATTCTTTTCTTCAATTGCTGATGCGCGATTTGTCAATTTTAGGCCTTGGGACCGTTGGACAGTTCAGCCCATTCCGGAATCCATACAATTTGCCAAAAAACTTCAAGATCTCCCAAAAGGAATGACGATGGATGTTCCATATTATGAAGATAATGTTCCGCCAGAAGCCAATTATATTTATGCATTAAATGCAGCATACCATAAAAATGATATAACTAATTTTGTTGGTGCAAGCAGCTATAAACATCCGGGTTTTCGCTGGTGGTCACGTGAGGTCAATCATCCAAATATAAAAACTATAGAAAAATTTAAGAAATCTGGCATTAAATACATCATTGTTTGGAATAATCCAGAGAAGTTACCTCTTGGACTTAGTGTTGATTTTGACTCTAATTTCTACAGAAATGCTTTTGGTTTGAAAAAATTATTTTCTGCTGAAATAGGTACTATTTATGAGGTTCTTGAGGTTGATACATACAACCACAAAGAGTTTGGTAAATTTATCAACACTACTCCACCTCAGGGAAAATACTCACATCAGAAGATGAATATATATGCTCCAGATCTGAGAACTGTAGGATTGAATAATAATTTAAAATTTATTTTGACTGAAAATGATATTAACAAATCTATCTTGTCCGGACCTAATGAAGTTTTTGATAAAGGGAACTATCAATTCAGCTTTCGATTTGAAAAGACTTTATTTTTCAATGAAGTTGATTCCTGTCTAAAATTGGGAATTATCTCTCGCGAAGAAGGAATATTGGCTGAAACTATTTTTACTCACAATGATTTACAAAACATTAGAAAACAAATTGATTTTGACATTTCCTTGAATACAGTAAGCACTTTGGAATTTAGAGTTGTGCCACTTTGCCTGGGTGAGATTGTGTTCACTGAAGTTAATTTTCAAAAAAAATGATCAGCAACTAAAAAAAGACAAAATGATCAATTTGGAAAACATAAACAAATCTTTTGATTTACGTTACCAGCGAGATGATTTTACTCTGAAAGAAGCCTTTGTCAGATTTCTGCGTTATTCTTTACACTGGCTCAAATATGTGGATCTTCCAGAACCTCCTCCGTATGAAAATTTTGATCAGAAACTTGAACAAGACATCCCGTCTCCTATTATTCATATCCTCAAAAACATTTCCCTGACAATTGAGAAAGGTGAAACCGTAGCAATAATTGGTCGCAATGGGTGTGGAAAAAGCACTTTACTAAAACTTATTGCCGGTATTTATTTTCATGACAGCGGAAAACTGAAAATCAATGGACGAATAAGTCCTCTAATTGAATTGGGTGCAGGATTTCATCCTGAATTCAGCGGTCGGGAAAATGTATTTGTAAACGGACAAATACTCGGACTTTCCAAAGCTTATCTGAAAAAAAGATATGATGAAATTGTAGATTTTGCTGGGATTCAGCAATTTATGGATTCACCAGTACGTATATATAGCAGCGGCATGTATATGCGTCTGGCATTTAGTGTCGCGGTAAACGTTGATCCGGACATTCTTTTGATTGATGAAATTCTGGGTGTTGGGGATTCTGATTTTCAACATAAATGTCAAAAAAAACTAGACGAATTCAAAAGTAAAAATAAAACCATTGTCTTAGTAACTCATGACCTTGATAAAGTGAGATCTTGGGCAACACGGGTTATTTATTTGAAAAATGGGGAAGTTGCTTTTGATGGACATCCTGCAGAAGCTACCAAGATGTATCAGACAGATGTTGATTCTGAACGGCAAAGAGATGATTTGAAAGATGCACATCATTCCTTTTCTTCATTTCCAAAATTGGAGTCTTCCGCAAAATGGGGGGAAATTACCCAAGTAGAAGGACAAATGACTGAAGACGGCTTTTGTCAAATACATGAATTGAATCCTGATCATCCTGGATTACGTATAGTATTTGACAATTGCAATGTTTCAGTTGGCAAGCACCTGATTTTTCGTCTCCTTAACAAAGAGGAGACTATTACTTTATTTGAACAGAATGTGTCTCTTAATGACTCTTCTTCAGAATCATTAAGTAGTGCAGAGCATTTGTTTTGCCATCTGGAATGTCCCGATTTGTCAAATCTGGCCCAGGAAGAATATCATGTACTAGTAATTTCTATGGCTCCCAACCGCCAGGGAATTATTCTTCTTAAATTCAATTTAATAATTCATCACAACGAAAATCAAAGGGGTCTTATTAATCTGCCTTTTAAATTAGCAGTACAAAATGCACTCCATGTTTGAGTTTTATCGGAATCTTCTCCGGAGTTTGTACCAGAGAAGAAGAGTCATCTGGGGTTGGGCCATCAGGGAACTGAAGGTCCGTTACAAGGGGTCGCTACTTGGCTTTTTCTGGACTTTTATGAACCCCTTACTTTTGATGGTAATTTACACGGTTGTTTTTACCTCGA
>CAZFLB010000015.1:0-17297 GCA_964518945.1 uncultured Acidobacteriota bacterium
CACTGCAACGACTTAAGCGGGATCGGGGGTGTAGAGCGCCCGGGCATTGTTCATCGCCTTGACGGAGGAACGTCCGGAGTGCTGGTTGTTGCGAAGCACGACCAAGTACACCAAATGCTTTCAGATGCTTTCAAAAATCGACTAGTGGAAAAACATTACACCGCCATCGTTTACGGCACAACCCCCGAACAGTTCATAATAGATGTCGCCATCGGCCGAGATCGGAGAGACCGAAAAAAAATCTCTAGCCACAGTACTCAAAGAAAAACTGCAATTAGTGAAATTGATCGAATCGAACAACTTTTTCACAGCTCACTTCTTAACGTTAGAATTCACACTGGTCGCACTCACCAAATCCGAGTCCACCTGAGTGAGGCAGGATTCCCCTTAATAGGGGATCACGACTATGTAGTACCAAGTGTATCTAAACCACTCTTAAGTTGTTTTCCCTCATTTTCACGCCCAGCTCTCCATGCAAGGCAACTTTCCCTCCAGCACCCTATGACAGGAAAGCTGATGTCATGGGAAGCCACTTTGCCCAAAGACATGTTAGCGCTGCTTACCAAACTGAGAAAAAAGCATTCAGAGTGCAACCAATAGCTGGATGGCAATCCTCGTATTAGTCCAAACCTTTGGCCTTTTTGTATTTTTGGTAACAAACAATACAAGCAGCTGGCGATATGAAGCCGTGAGCTGATACCATCAGTAGCGTGGCCGACACTGTAGTTATGGAGGGCGCTACCATCAAAACAGCGCTGGTCAGACTTGCTGCCGAGATTATTGAAAAGACTGAGCCCTTCAAAGGAGAAATTGCACTAGTTGGTGTTCGTACTCGAGGTGTACCGCTCGCTCGTCGACTCGGGAAACTCCTCGAGGCCACAACTGGAAGCCATCCAAAAATCGGGATCCTAGATATAACACTGTACCGAGACGATTTAACTACTGTAGGCAAACAGCCGATCGTCCGCCACACTGACCTGCCCTTTTCGGTTGACAAATCCTGGGTGATACTTATCGATGATGTACTCTACACGGGCCGGACAGTGCGGTCTGCAATATCAGCGCTCATTGACTTTGGCAGACCAAAAACCATACAACTTCTGGCTCTAATAGACCGAGGTAATCGCGAATTTCCAATTCATGCTGATTACTTAGGTCTTAAACTAGAAACGAACCCAAATCAAAAAGTGCAAGTTCAACTAGTAGAACAAGACGGAATCGCTGAAGTGGGGCTTTCCGAATGAAACTTCTAAACAAAGACTTACTTGATGTCAAGGCACTCTCTCAAAAAGAGATAGAACTTGTGCTTGATACGGCTCAATCCTTCAAAGAGGTCAGCACAAGATCTATAAAGAAAGTGCCCACCCTTAGAGGTCGTACCATTATCAATTTGTTCTTTGAGGCCAGTACACGAACGCGTATATCTTTCGAAATCGCTGCTAAAAGACTGTCAGCCGATACCATCAACGTTAGCAGCTCGGGAAGCTCGGTTTCAAAAGGAGAAACGCTTCTCGATACAGTACGCACCCTTGAAGCAATGGCAGCAGACGTGATTGTTGTCCGCCACCACTCCTCAGGTGCACCTCATGCAATAGCACGACAAGTAAAAGCATCCGTCGTCAATGCAGGGGATGGGATGCACGAACACCCTACACAAGCACTTCTAGACGCCTACACGATCCGTGAAAGCAAAAAAAAGCTGGACAAACTCAAAATTGTTATAGTGGGTGATTTATTACACAGCCGTGTATTTCGTTCTAATCTACAACTACTCACTAAAATGGGATCACGCGTTATCGTAACAGGACCACCAACCTTGATCCCTCCAAGTATTGAAAAACTAGGTGCAGAAGTCGTACCCACGATGGACGAAGCAATTGATAGCGCAGACGTCATAATGATGTTACGAGTACAGAAAGAGCGTACGCGTGGGGCTTTTTTTCCTTCGATACGTGAATACTTTCGACTTTATGCTCTCACACGGCAACGAATTGAGCGCGCTAACCCTGAAGTAATAATTCTGCATCCGGGTCCTCTTAACCGAGGTTTAGAAATAGACTCCGAAGTAGCCGACGGACCTTATTCTCTAATACTCAATCAAGTAACAAATGGTGTCGCTGTAAGAATGGCAATTCTCTATTTGCTAACAGGAGAACAAAGCAGCGAGGAACAAACATGAAACATCTCTTAATACGTGGTGCCCGTGTTGTGGACCCAAGTCAAAGCCTCGACCGAATTGTAGACATTTTGGTTGAGGACGAAAAAATAAAGAAAATTGGAGAACATATTCAAATTGACGAGGCAAACATCGTTGAAGCAAAGGGACTCGTTGCTGTTCCAGGATTTATTGACATGCACACTCATCTCAGAGAACCCGGTTTCGAGTACAAAGAAACAATTGCTACAGGCACACATGCGGCTGCCGCTGGTGGGTTTACTGCCGTAGCCACAATGGCTAACACAAATCCACCGAACGATTGCGCAGCTGTGACCGAGTACATTCTAAAAAAGGCTGCTCAAGCCAATAAGTCACGGATTTACCCAATCGGCTCAACGACGCGTGGCATGAAGGGAGAAGAACTATCCGAAATCGGTGAGATGGTCCAAGCCGGAGTAGTGGCTATTTCCGACGATGGTCTCCCAATTAGAAACCCTAATGTCATGCGAAAAGCGATGGAGTATGCAACCACCTTTAACATTCCTGTCATTGAGCATTGTGAAACACTGGAACTTCATGAAAATGGCGTTATGAATGAAGGGTTTTGGTCAACGTCACTTGGACTACATGGTATACCCACTGCCTCAGAACAAATCTCTGTAGAGAGGAACATAGCACTTGCAGAAATGACAGGAGCGCGATTTCATGTGGCGCACCTCTCTACCTTAGGTGCAATCCGCCAAGTAAGAGCTGCCAAGCAACGGGCACTTCCTGTGACCTGTGAAGTTACCCCACATCATCTCCTTCTGCCCGACGAACGAGTACAAACTTACGATACAGACACAAAAATGAAGCCACCACTTGTTGGAGAAAAAGACCGACTTGCCCTAATAGACGGTCTCGTAGATGGCACAGTAGATGCAATTGCAACAGACCACGCACCACATCACCAAGACGAAAAAAATGTAGAATTCGATCGTGCTCCATTTGGCATAGTAGGCCTTGAAACTGCAGTCTCTCTGTGCCTTGACCGACTGGTTCAACCTGGAACCATCACCCTTTCCAGAATGGTAGAGTTATTATCATTAGGTCCAGCCCAGATTCTAGGAGTGCCTGGAGGAACTCTGATTCCAGGAGCACCAGCAGACATTACGATCATTGACCTAAGTCGGCAAACCTGTATTGATCCGAATGCCTTTATATCAAAAGGTCGAAACACTCCATTTGCTGGTTGGGTTCTAAAAGGTTCTGTAGTGAAAACCATTGTAGCGGGCCACACCGTTTGGTCTGAAAAATGACCCTGCGCGCAGCATCACTGCGCAATAACCTAGAGACGTTACGAATGCGCTACGACAAGCGCTTTCTACACACGGATCCCTTAATCTTTCCCCGAAGTTTTAAACGTAAAGACGATCGCGAAGTAGTCGGCCTAATCGCATCCTCTCTTGCTTATGGAAATGTTAAAACGATTTCGGCAAACGTACGACGATTAATGGACTGGATGGGACCTAGACCCGCAGATTTTGCAAGAAACCTGAACCCTAAGCTAGGCCTATATTCACTTGGTGAATTTCAACATCGTTGGACACGAGCTCGTGATGTTGTCTGTTTAGTACATTTTGCTGGGCGAATGCTTGATAATTCGGGGAGCATAGGGAAATTTTTCGAAAAAGGTTACAAACCCGGGAATATCTCTTCGAGCATCAACCAATTTTCTATTCGTGCTCTAAACCTCGACCACGGCGGCCTTTATTCGTCGTGCAAACTTCCATCTAAGGCTGGTGTACGTTTTTTCTTCACAAACACGATGACCGGTGCATGCAAACGCCTAAACATGTATTTGAGGTGGATGGTCAGATCCGACGATGGACTGGATTTAGGACTTTGGCAATTTATTCCAACAAATGAATTAATTATTCCCCTCGACACACACATTTTTCGTATCGGACATCATCTCGGTTGGACCCACCGAAAAACTTTAGGTTTTCGCACTGCGATTGACATAACGGAAAATCTGGCCTTTTATGATCCACTGGATCCTGTTAAATACGATTTTGCACTATCCCGCATTGGGATGCTTAAAAACTGTCCTCGACACGACAACCCTCAAGAATGCGAACTGTGTCAACTTCAAGAATAGATGCCTGATGAAATCCTGCTGTCTTAACGAGATCTCACGAACCTTGAAACGTCAACACGACGTAGCAACTTGTGATGATTGTGGAGCGTTGCTGCTTGCCTATTCAAATGATACCGAGTTCTTCAACTCCATTAAAGAGCTGAAAATTCACAATGTAGAATTCACAACTACTACTCTAAATAAATTGAGAATCATCGCCAAATCTAAATCGTAATATGCAATCATTTAGTCCATTATTTTCCGGGAGCCACCTGCAGACCATCGGAGGACAGTTGGCCCGTTCGTTTCTAAAGTGGCCATTCGGAACGAAAGACTCCTTGGTAAGCGTTAATAATGATATTCAACTACTTTTACGAGCCTCCTGGCATCCAAAAGGAAACAATCAACCTGCACTGATATTGCTTCATGGACTTGAAGGATCAGACGCATCTCCCTACGTAGTAAGTACCGGAATTCTCGCATATCGCCATGGGTGGCATGTTATACGAATGAACATGAGAGGTTGTGGTGACTCATTACAACTCTGTCCACATCTTTACAACGCAGGCCTCACTGCAGATCTACTTGCAGTATGTGATTGGGTCAGTCGTCGCACACCACTTTTTGCAATTTGTGGTTTCTCTCTCGGTGCCGGACTCACTCTACTAACACTTGGAAAGGAAAAACATTATCTCCCAAAAGAACTTCTAGGTGCGGTGGCTATTTGTCCTCCGCTAGACATGTCTCTTTCCGCCAATGCTCTCGAATTAAAACAGAATTGGATTTACTCCTCGAGATTCACAAGGTCATTGTGCTCATCGTACCGTAAACGACAAAAACTATCTCCTGGTCATTATCAACTTGATAGAGAAAGAGACATTCAAACACTTCGTGAATTCGACAACACTATAACTGCCTACTACAGCAATTATCAAAACGAAGAACACTATTACCAGAGTGTAAGCGCTGGACCAGTTCTAAGGAACATTAGTCATCCGACACTAGTTTTGGCCTCTAATAACGATCCCTTTATTCCTACCAATACAGTTTCTCATTGGCAACGTGCGAATTCAGTCAGTATAGAAATCATCGAAGGTGGTGGCCATGTTGGGTTCGTTGGTGCTTCACAGGCACCAAGACATTTCTGGATCGCAGATCGAGCACTCGAATTTTTGAAATCAATCAAACCAACGCTAACAGACACTTAAGCTGCAAACAGTCGGTCTTTACTTTAAGTGTTTTGCGTAAACAAAACGACATCCTCTTATCTGCAAGCCTACAGAAAAGAACGGTTATGGCAACAGTGTTTTAGCGGTGGCGCAACATTGTTGTTCCCGAAAGGGATATTGGACTTACAAATTTATTGGCACTACCTGAAATAACGGCATTCGAATTTCGAATCGCTTTTCGTTCCGATCGCTTGTTTGCCATTTCGGCAATGGTTTGCCGACGTTTTGCCAAAAAATTTTGGTTTGGTATATTTTGAGGCTTGTCCATTAAAAACTCCCTTGTGCTCTAAATGAAACCCTTGCGAGATACCAAACCAACTTACGCGAAGGATATAGAGTGTGTCAAGCCACTACAAATTGATCACTTCAGATTGCGTTTCACACAACAAAAACGTTCTCCTTAGATCAATAGGAAAAATTTAGTTCACAGAAATATTGAGTCTCCTTAGATTGGTTCCCTTTGCATGCTCAAACGCGGCTAAAGCTTTCGCATAATCAATGAGAGCTCTCAACTCATTAGCATCTGCCTGTGCCAGATCTCGCTGTGCTTGAACAATAAGAAAACTAGTCGACGTACCAACATCAAACTTTTTTTGCTCTGCGTCGAGACGACGCTCCGCGAGCTCTCGGGCTACACGTGTCACATTAATTCTTTTCCGATTGCTTTCAACAGCTCTAGCAGTCTGTCGCACTTCTTGTGCAATAATCATTTGATTAGATGCCACAATCGTTCGTTGCTGGCGAGCCGCTACCTGTGCCTCTGCATGCTGTGCTCTCTCCCTCGAGTTACCCAATGGATACGAGATGTTCAGACCTGCTGACCAGTCCCGAAAGTTGCCGTCAAAAACTTGATTTATTGCATTGGAGTATCCACCAGGTACTACTACTTCTATTTCAGTAGCAAACCCTTGTCGAACAAGACGCGTACCTCCAACACCGTTAGAAGCATAACCTCCAACAAAGTCCAGTTGTGGCATCAGTTGGTTCCTCGAGTATTGAACGTTGTAGTCACGAGTCTCAAGTTCTACCTGCGATTGTTTGAGAACAGGTTGCCGCTCTAATGCAATGCGAACTGCCTCTTCCATATCAATGTCTTTAACATCATCAAGCTGGGGTTTGTCTACTGGCCGGTACGATGTCTTCCAAAAGTCTTCCGAACTGAAATTATTTATTAGTAGTTTAAGAATATCCTGGGTTGTTCTAATAAATTCTTCAGCCAAAATGACAGTTTCTCCGCGGGCCGCCACTTCCGCTTCTGCCTCTAAGATATCAATAGGTGCCATCGTACCAACTTCAACTTGAATGCGGTTGTTACGTAGCAGATCCTCAGCAAGGGCAAGTGACCGATGAGCCACATCCAAGTCACGAATTGAAAAAACGAGATCCCAATATGCGAACTCGACATCACGCACTGTGTTCATAACCTGTATTTGAAATTGGTACCTAGATATCCGTTCTCCATTTTGTGCCACCATTATCTGTTGACGGTTAACATCATTACGAAAGTTCTGTAGTAATGGTTGAACAACCTGTCCGCTAATAACTGTATTGAAGAGAGGGTTGTATCCTGAAAAAGCACTATTCGTAGTCGAACGAAAATTAGACCACTGTATGGTGTATTGTCCACCCGTGGAAAGCTCTTGTTGCCAAGTAAAATTGTAATTTGATCTTGTCGTAGAAAGTGTCTGCGCGCCGATCAGTTGGTTCTGTGCTGGGGACATACTGTCTAGTGTGTTTATCGTCGCAGACATGAAAGGGCGATAAAACCCTTTCGCAGATGTAACTCCTTCGGCACGAACCTGTGTGTCCAACCGGGAGACCAAGATGTCTAGATTGTTTTCTAAAGCCATTTCAACTGCTTGTTGCAATGTCAGTGCTGTAGCGTTGTCATCAATCACATCTTGTGCAAAAGAACTTGTCGCAAAAACAAAAAACCACAGCAAAACAAAAAAACAGTACGGTTTCATATTTCACCTCTCGAAACTTGGCAAAGGACGAAGGACTGTCTCACGATAGTACAAATCTACTTAACGAATGTGGGAGTATTTGTAAAACTATTGCAATTTTTTAAAGAGTGTTACTTAAGTAAAGAATGTTATATGTCGTCTGCACTTGATTTAACTTCAATTTGTGCAAACCTTCCGAATTACGTTCCATATGATACGAAACAGTTGAGCGTTAGTGTAGTGAAACCAGTTTCTAGAACGAAAAAAACAGCCAACGATAAAATAATCTAAACTCACCGCACGCAGGTTTTGTTTTTCACAGTAAATCTTTAGAGTCACAACTCTGTGTCAACCTGTAATCAAATCAAGACAAGCTAGAATAGAAACTAATGGCCCTTTACAAAATGCTACTGGCTTATGACGGCACCGAATATCAAGGCTGGCAAACACAGAAGCACGGCGATACCGTGCAAGCCAGGCTTATTCATGCCCTTTCAAAAATGGCAAAAACTCCAGTACAAGTAACTGCTGCAGGAAGAACAGATGCGGGAGTACATGCACTGGGCCAGTGTGTTCATTTCGCGCTAGAGCATGAAATCCCTGCAAAAGGGATTCTAATGGGAGCAAATTCTATACTTCCCGACGACATTCGTGTTCTTTCCGTCCATCCAGCTCCGAAAGGATTCCATGCCCGTTACAGCGCATGCTCAAAAACATATCATTTTAGGATAGATCGAAGCCTCGTGCCGTTGCCTCACCAATGTCGCTTTTCAGTCCACTACCCTCACAACCTTTCCATAAAACTACTACAAGAAGCTGCAATTCTAATCAACGGCGAACACGATTTCGTAGCATTCCGAGCATCTTCTTGCAGTGCAAAAACAACTTTACGACGGATTTACGTTTCCCAATGGATTGAAACTGGTAGTGAATTAGTTTATGAGGTCAAAGGCTCGGGCTTTCTTCATCACATGATTCGCAACATTGTCGGTACCCTGCTTGAAATAGGCCGGGAAAAACGGCCAATATCTTCTATTTGTAACCTACTCAAAGAAGGTAAGCGCTCTCAAGCCGGCCCTACAGCTGCGGCAAAAGGACTTCATCTCGTGAAAGTTGATTACCCGTAATGGAAAGTTTCCTTCGAGAGTAAGGCGTTAGAAGATTATTTTCAGAAACCAGTATCTCCGGAACTCTATGAAAATCAGATATAGGAAGGCCCTCGGTAATCTCGCCCTGAAGAACACGACGTACTTTCTAGGATTCGACAAGACTTGTCAATCTTACCAGTATGCTAGAGTTAGAAGGGTCATATCATGAGCCGTCAAGAGATCCTCGACAGCACCCACGAAGGCTCAGTCGAAAGACAGTTGTTCGAACAGATTAACCTCGATCAGTTACCTCGTCACATTGCTGTCATAATGGATGGTAACGGACGTTGGGCCAAACAACGGGGGTTACCTCGAATCGAAGGCCACCGTGCTGGAATTGAGTCGGTGCGTGAAGCTGTAGAAACATGTGCCCGACTAGATGTTCAAGTTTTAACGCTCTACGCTTTCTCTGTCGAAAACTGGAAACGACCTCGAAGCGAAGTCGACGTTTTGATGAAACTTTTAAAACAATATTTAAGACTCGAACTTTCGACACTAATGAAACATGATATTCGTTTCGCGGTCATCGGGCGTTTATCAAATCTTCCCGGGGATGTCGTAGAAGAACTTAACGATGGTGTCAAACAAACTAGTGACAATAAAGGGTTATTGTTCAACATTGCTTTAAACTATAGTGGCCGCGCTGAAATAGTCGACGCTTGCCAAAATATTGTCGACACGGCCATCGCTAAGGGTGAGAAACCTGAGATCAATGAGTCATTCTTTTCAAATCATCTGTATACGAATGGCATACCTGACCCCGACTTATTGATCCGAACTAGTGGTGAGCTCCGTATCTCTAACTTTCTTCTTTGGCAAATTGCCTACTCAGAGATCTGGGTTACAGACACACTCTGGCCAGACTTCCGCAAACGTGAACTATTCAAAGCTATAATCAACTACCAAAAGCGCGACCGCCGCTACGGAGGAATCACCGCTCCGACTTGCAGCACAGCATAAAAATAATCCAATGAAAAGAATTTTAACAGCAATGTTTGCTGTTCCCATACTTCTAGCAGTAATAATAGGAACGCCTCGATTAGTATTTGCTACGGTTGTAATTGCTACAGCATTAGTTGGTTACTGGGAATTTTCAGCTCTTCGAGCAGCCACCAACAGTCGACTACTTCACGTTGGTTATCTGACAACTTCATTGCTTGTGGTCTCATTCTATACAGAAAAGTTCTCATTTTTAACTGCAAGTCTATTATCAATCTTCATAATCACTATCAATGCTATGTTCAGTGATACGCCATCAGAAAAACGTGCCGTTTCACTAATGGGCACGGTATTCGCAACATTCTATTTGGGAGCTCTACTTGGAACCATTGTCGGCCTAAGAATGCTAGGGCCAGACACATCGGGAAGGTTTGCGGTTATCTTTCTGCTAGCAATCGTAATGATTGGTGACGCGGCAGCATTCTACATCGGGACTACTTTCGGTAAAACAGCTCTAGCTCCTCGCTTAAGTCCCAAGAAAACGTTTGAGGGCTTGGTTGGTGGTGTTTTGTTCTCGATCGCAACTGCATGGTGTCTACAATCGATTTGGTTTCCAAACTTGTCTCCACTTCATGCTTGCTTACTAGGGCTAACCCTTTCCCTTCTCGGTGCCCTAGGAGATTTATTTGAATCGTTCTTAAAACGCTGCTCAAATGTTAAGGACACCTCTTCCATTATTCCTGGTCACGGAGGCATACTAGACCGCATCGATTCACTTCTGTTTGCAAGTCCAGCATGTTTTTTCGGAATGACGTGGCTCAACTAACGCTACTCTTGATGATCTTATTTAGGCTAAAGTAGAACCCTTGAGAGGCATATCAATTCTTGGATCCACGGGATCTATTGGGAAAAACACGCTCCGTGTCATAGATCGGTTTCCGGATAAATTTCGCATCATAGGACTTGCTGCTGGAAGTCAACTCGAAGAAATTCGAAAACAGATCGTGAAATACCGACCTGAAATCGTCAGTCTTAAATCTAAAACATCTGCCTCAGTGCTAAAGCAAGAGTTTCCAAAACTAACTGTACTAAGTGGCCAAGATGGTCTCATAGATATCGCAACTCACCCCGATTCTGAATTTGTGGTCTCTGCGACAGTAGGTGCAGTTGGTCTCACGCCAACTCTTTCTGCTATTAAGCACGGTAAAACTGTTGGCCTCGCGAACAAAGAAACACTTGTAATGGCTGGTGATCTAATGACCAAGACTGCTGTAGAATCTTCTAGTCAAATACTTCCTATCGATAGCGAACACAATGCCATTCATCAATGTTTAGATGGGCGTAAACAGACAATTCGGAACATTTGGCTCACAGCATCTGGAGGCCCTTTTCGCAACGCAAGCCTAGCTGAAATGAATCAAGTGACTCCAGAGCAAGCCCTGCAACACCCGACTTGGAAGATGGGAACTAAGATCACTATAGACTCAGCAACAATGATGAATAAGGGCTTAGAAATCATAGAAGCCCATTGGTTGTTCGATGTCCGACCTGAGCAAATACAAGTCGTTGTACATCCGCAATCTACAATTCACTCTTTGGTAGAGTTTGTTGATGGTTCTTTTTTAGCACAGCTTGGTATCACGGACATGCGTTTACCAATTCAGTACGCTCTCACATATCCAGATCGCATTGACACTGGCCTACAAAGCCTAAATTTCGCCACACCGGTCCAACTAAACTTCGAACCTCCTGACTTTACTCGATTCAAATGCCTTAGGCTTGCCTACAATGCACTTAGGGAGGCTGGTACAGCCCCAGCAGTCCTAAACGCTGCCAACGAAGTCGCTGTAACTGCCTTTCTCAGTAGGAAAATTGGTTTTTTAGCGATTCCAGAAATTCTTGAAGAAACGCTCTCCAGACATAAAGTAAAGACAGCTGACAACCTTGAAACGGTATTAGAAGCAGACTCATGGGCGAGAGCAAAAGCAGATTCTTTAATTAAAACTTCAACAGTGCCCGGGTAACAAAATGAAACCATGACTACACTATTAGCGTTTGTATTCGTCCTAGGTGTTCTAGTTTTCGTTCACGAAGCGGGTCACTTTGCTACAGCGAAGTGGCTCGGAGTAAAAGTGAAGGTGTTCTCACTAGGCTTTCCCCCAAAGCTGTTTAGCCGAACTTGGGGCGAAACAGAGTATCAAATCGGTTCTCTTCCTCTTGGTGGTTACGTCAAGATGGCTGGTGACAACCCAATGGAAGCTAGCGGCGATCCTAACGAATTTATGAGTCGCTCCAAATGGGAACGCCTAGCCATTCTGTTCGCGGGCCCGTTAATGAACCTGGTTTTAGCCGTTTTCATTTTAACCTTTCTGTTTTTAGTGGGAGTCGAGAGACCTGCGGGCCTAGAAGACTCTCCTGTCGTGCGATTTGTTGCCGACAATTCGCCAGCAAGCCGTGCCGATGTAAAGCCTGGAGATTTGATTGTCGCGATTGATGGTGCACCCGTTGAAACATGGAGTGAAGCTCTAGACAAATTTATTATTAGTGCCAATGAAACTCTTACGGTAAGTCTTCTGAGAAATGAGCGCACTATCCAACACCACTTAACAATGGAGTCTCGAGGAGACGATGCTGTCGGCTATTCAGGCCTGTTTCCAGCAGTACAACCACAAATTGGCAAATTAATGCAGGATTTTCCGGCCGCTTCTGCTGGATTAAAAAAAGGAGATATAATCACCAAAGTCGCTGGCAACTCTATTTTTCATTTTACTGAGCTCGTCGAAAAAATTGAATCTAGTCAAGGACTACCAGTTTCCATAGGTGTCCTACGGGGCGATCAGAACTTAACCTTTGAGCTAATACCGAAAAAAGAAGGTGATCGTTGGCTCATAGGCATCGAGTTCAACCCAGCACCAACAGTGTTGCATCGTATAGAAAATCCGATTCTTGCCTTTGGAGCCGCATTTGATGAAACAAAGCGTTTCACCGGGTTGACTCTTGCAGTTCTAGGAAGACTGATTACCGGAAGGGCTTCGATCAGGACATTATCTGGCCCTGTCGGCATTGCCGGAGTTGCTGGCGAAACAGCAAAACGTGGCTTTAGACAACTATTTATGTTTATGGCGTTTTTGAGTCTGAACTTAGGCATTTTGAATTTACTACCGGTCCCCCTTTTGGACGGAGGTCACATGGCAACAATCGTAGTAGAGGGACTAGCTGGCCGAGATCTGAGCGTTGCCGTAAAAGAACGAATCCTTCAAGTCGGTTTTGTCATGCTGTTTCTGCTGATGGTAACTGTTTTACTCGTCGACCTTTCTAAAATCGGAGCTATCAGCAAGTATCTTCCCTGGTAAGCTAACCGATAGAATCGTCTTCGGTCTGATAAAATCTCATTCTATGCATATCTCATCTATTACTATCCATGAAATCCAACTTGACCTTAGACAATTCTTCGAAACTAGTTTTGCTCGAGTCACGTGCGAACACTTTTTATTACTAGAGGTCAACGTTGAAGGTATCACTGGCTGGAGTGAGTGCGTTGCAGGCGAAGCACCTTCCTATTCTTCGGAGACAGTGAAAACATCGCTTCACATAATCGAAGATTTTATTGCACCCCATTTGTTTAAAAGAGATTTTCAACACCCCGATGAAATTCTACCTTTACTACACCACATACGCGGCCACAACATGGCAAAGGCAGCTGTTGAAATGGGGTGCTGGGATGCATACTCCCGAATACAGGGAGAGCCCCTATCGAAAACACTCGGAGGTACAAGGGCCGAAATTGTGTCTGGTGTTTCCATCGGTATTCAAGACAGTGTCGAACAACTTCTAGAAAAGATCCATTTAGAGCTCGAAGACGGTTATCAAAGAATCAAATTAAAGGTCAAACCAGGTTGGGATATTGATGTTATTCAAAAAGTCAGAGAACAGTTTCCAGATTTACCACTGATGGTAGATGCTAATTGTGCTTACTCACTTGTAGATATCGATGTATTCCGTGCGATGGATGAATACAATCTCATGATGATCGAACAACCCTTACATTATTCGGACATGTGGGATCACGCAAAACTTCAAGAACAAATCGATACTCCGATCTGTTTAGACGAATCAATCCATTCTGTTGATGATGCCAGAAAAGCCATCGAGATGGGTGCCACTAAAATAATAAACATCAAAGCAGGTCGTTTAGGAGGACTTTCGAGTGCCCGTGACGTCCATTCGGTAGCACTCGAACACAACATTCCTGTGTGGTGCGGAGGCATGCTGGAGAGCGGAATAGGTCGCGCCCACAATGTTCACTTATCCACACTACCCAACTTCATACTACCCGGAGACGTCGCTGACAGTAAACGGTATTTTATTGAGGAGTTAATTGAACCCACTGTACAAGTTCGTAAAAATGGAACAATCGAAGTTCCAAAAGGTCCTGGCATCGGCTATACAGTTAAAATTGACCGCATAAAAAAACATCGGATCTCACATCGGGTGTTGAACCCTGCTTAATAAAATGAATCGAACAAATGGTCTTCGATTCACAACACTCCTAATGCTGATCTCTACTGGCTGCGTATCAGTTCCACAACGACAAGATTTGCCAACGGTCGAAGAGAAGATCAGCCGTATCATGATATTGGAAAATCGTCGGTCGTCAGGAAACGGAGAATTACTTCTACACCTAGAAGATGCAGCAGGTCGCGTTAGAGCACGAGCAGCACTTGCGCTCGGCCGCGTTGAGGATCGTGATGCAATTCCTAATCTCACAAAAATGCTACTGGACCAGACATCCTTCGTACGCTCTAGTGCTGCTTTTTCTCTTGGGTTGTACTCATATCCACTTCCAGAAGAATCTATACAAGCTCTATTAGAAGCTCTACACGACGACGACGAAATGGTACGGGCACGGTCAATCGAAGCATTAGGCAAAACCAATAATGAGTTCGCCGCAGAATCGATCGCTAGAGCACTTTCAACTTCGGCCCCTAAAGGAAAAGAACCCTACGAATGGAAGGAAGACATACAATTATCTTTCCTCTCTTATCCTAGAAACGACTTACGAATGGGCCTCTTTGCACTCGCAAAACTCCAAAGTCTGCGATGGAGCTGGGATCTTCTCGCTACCCAAGGATCAACGCCCCGTTACGTTTGGTGGCCTGCTGCATGGGCTGCGGGTACTCTCAACGGCAACCAACGTGCGCCACTAATGCTTTACTACGCAGGATCAAAAAATCCAGAGTTTCGATTATGGAGTGCACTTGGACTAGCGTCGCTTAATGTCAAAGGAGTTAAGGAAAGTATTCACCTTCTTCTCTCCGACCCAAACGAAAAAGTTAGAATAGCCGCCGTTCGTGCGGCTGCATCGTTAAACATGACTTCAACTGTTCCCGATTTGTTATTAAAACTTGAACAGGATACCCGGTATGTCCAAGCAGTCGTACTTGAAGCCCTCTCTACTCTAGATGCTCCTACAACCATTGATGCTTTGATCGATCACCTAGGCAGCAAAAACTATTGGATCCGATCGCTAGCACTCTCGGCTCTCGCACACCAAGATCCAGAAGGGTTTTGGTTACTTCTCTCTGGTCTCGGCCAAGATCGAGATTGGCAGGTACGTGCTTCTCTTGCTGATCTGCTTGGGACAATGAACGGTTCCAAGCCTTTGCAACGACTTCTTAGAATGGTAGACGACCCAGATTCTCGTGTTCGGGCAAGCGCACTCAGCGCTTTAGCACGGTTTCAATCTAACGATCTGATTTCACTATTCATTAAACACCTGACTGCGCAAGACCCCTATGAAAGGCTAGCTGCAGCGAAAAGCATTGCGGAACAAGGAAATACTGATGGTGCCAAAGCGCTTGAAGAAGCATTCCACCTCGAAGAATCAGAGGAGCCCTCGATAAAAGCTGAGATGCTGGAAGCGTTAGCTTTACTCATCCCCGATTCGGCAAACTCACTTGCAGAAAGATCGTTAACAGACCCAAATTATCTAGTCCGTTTAAAAGCAACCTCAATTCTGCGCCAAAACTCACAGAAATACTTAATGCCACAGCCCTTGACAATAAAGGAAAATGTGTCGACCTTTCTGTCTTATGTAAACCCTCTCTATTCACCTCAAGCCTTTATCCACTCAAATCGAGGAGACACTATAGAAGTTGAGTTGTTCATTCTGGATGCGCCAATGACGGTTCGAAACTTCATAAGTTTGTCTCGTGCAGGGTTTTATAATGGCCTCCCGGTTCATAAAGTTATTCCCAACCGCTTCATCCAAACTGGAGATCCAAGAGGCGATGGCAAGGGCGGGCCAGGCTATACCATCCGTTCAGAAATAAACGAGCGTCCGATAATGCGAGGAACTTTAGCAATGGCAAATCGAGGGAAAGATCGATCCGGAAGCCAGTTCTTCATTGCCCACTTGCCACAACCCGATTTAGATGGCCGTTTCACCGTGTTTGGGCAAGTTACTTCCGGTATGAACACCGTAGACCGTATAGAACCAGGCGATTTTATCGAGAGCATCGACATCTGGGATGGCTTTACATCACCGCATCGTACGCCCTGATTCGTGTCTGCTTGCCATCGACCTCGATGGCACGCTATTAGACTCAACGAATCAAATTCCAAAAGACAATCAAAATGCTTTAGCCGCATGCTCTAAAGCCGGCGTTGTCATTGCAATCGTAACCGGACGCCGGTTTACGGCAGCGCGGACTTTTTTATCAAAACTTTCAATCGAGCCTTTCATTGTTGCAAACAGCGGAGCTATCATCATGAAGAGTGGGAAAGGTCCCCTACTAAGACGTCACCTCCTATCTCGTAAAGTGGCCTACAAAATCATGAAATTAGCCGAAGAAAAAAACATTGTGCCAATCATTCACGACGGACCCGAAGGTGAAAGCCATTTAGTCCTGAGCAAAAAGGCACAAAATATTCCGCATGTAGCCCAATATTTGCGCCATGTAGTACCACCTCCTATTTGGGTAAGTTCAATTCGCCTAGATCGTGATCCAGTTCAAATCGGTTTCGTATCAACAACCAGTAATATCCGGGAATTAGAATGTCGACTACACCAAGAACTAAACAAAGAAAGAAAAACTATTAGCCTTGCCCGCACCGAATATCTTGCGCGCAATGTCGCACTACTAGACGCGTTAGCTATAAACGCAACAAAATCGACAGCTTTGTCCTTCCTCAGAAATCACGTCAGACCAAGCATTTCACATACTATCGCCATTGGAGACAATTGGAACGATCTAGACATGCTTCGAACTGCAGGGATGGGAATAATTATGGCCAATGCCGATCGTAAACTCCGAACAATGGGATTCACAGAAACGAGTAGTAATGATCAAGCAGGGGTGGCCCAAGCGATAGAAAGGTATATTATAAACTGGCGTAATCAAACAAATATAAACCAAGAGCAATAATACTTCGTTACGCACAATAGTTGTTGAGAGATTCTAGCCATTCACCTCATAATGCAAACATCTTTAACGTAAAGAACAATCTGCTAACTATTTTCACCTATCAGACTGATCTCATTCGAGCTGAACTAGAAACTCATGAATGACGAAACAGGTTTGTTTCAATTCGACGTCATAGCCAAATCCAAAGATGCTCGCCTGGGGCAACTAATTACTCCACACGGTACAATTCTCACTCCAGCGTTCATGCCTGTCGCTACTCAAGCTGCGGTAAAAACTCTTACGCAAAAGCAAGTCGAGATGCTCGGTGCTCAGATCCTTTTATCTAACACCT
>CAZFLB010000016.1:0-7230 GCA_964518945.1 uncultured Acidobacteriota bacterium
TGCTGAGAGAACTGCATTGAACTTCCTCGGTCGAATGAGTGGAATTGCCACAATTACGCGAGAACTGGTCACCTCTATCGACGATTACAAAGCCCGGATTGTGTGTACGAGAAAGACTGCCCCTGGGTTGAGAGTTCTAGACAAATATTCTGTCCGTGTCGGTGGAGGATCAAATCACCGTTTCGGATTAAGCGACGGCGTTCTGATCAAGGATAACCATTTACGTTTCGCTGGGAGTATCAAGTCGGCTGTTGAGGATGTACGCCACCGCCTCGGCCACATGATAAAAGTTGAGGTTGAGGTTGATACATTGCAGCAGCTTGAAGAGTTACTAAAGCTAAACGTTGATGCCGTTCTCCTTGACAATATGCGACCAGGCGAGCTGTCTCAAGCAGTTGCGATGGTTAATGGTTCAATGCTTACCGAAGCGTCTGGAGGGATAACTCCTGAGTCCGTGATTTCTATAGCGTCGTGTGGAGTTGATTTGATTTCATTGGGTTGGATTACCCATTCATGTAAAAACTTGGACGTTAGTTTCGAAATGGAACCAATGTAATAAGCTCTAACCGCTGTTGTGTTAGACCAGTCCCCTCCTCGATACCCTCTCTATCGCGTCAGCAAATGCGTTGATTTCGTTGACGGTCGTATATATGTTCGGACTGATTCTGATGGACGAAAATTCCTGTGCCGCACTGGACCCTCCTAGGCGCCAGTGATACTCACCGTCAACGCGCGGGCGAACATGAATCTGATGTTTGTCGAGAAGATACTCTGTAAGTCTACCAGGTGCTATGCCATCAATAGTAAGTGCGCCGATTCCGGCTGCTTGTTCCGGGTCCATTGGTGTCAGCACGTTGACACCCGGAAGTTCCGTCAAACGTTCAGTCCACAACTCTCGAAGGTAGCGTAATCGAGCCGCCTTACGTTTGACGCCGAGCGTCTCCTGGAAAGTGAGCGCCTCATTTATTGCATTTCTATTTGCTACTGGGCCTGTCCCGACACGCTCAAATTTTCGAATGTTGTCCTTCATTTCTTCCCCTGAGGCATATAGTGACCAAATCTTAGCTATTTTTTCTCGCCTCACATAGAGAAAGCCTGTTCCGACAGGGGCGGTTAACCATTTGTGTAAACTCGTTCCGTAATAGTCGCAATCGAGGTCATCACGAGTAACAGGAATTTGTCCAAAGGAATGTGCTCCATCTACAAGTGTGTCTATTCCCCTCTCTCTTGCCATCTGGCAAATCTTTCTTATCGGGAAAATTTGACCAGTTGTAAATGTAATGTGACTCATCAGAATGGCTTTTGTCCGTGGTGTGACGGCTTCCTCGAACCGTTGATATAGCTCGTCCATATTGGCTGGAGGGACCGGAAAGCGAAAAGTTTTCATTACTATGCCGTCGCGTCGTTCTCGTTGTCTCCATGTGGTTAGCATCCCTGTGTAGTCCTGAGTTGTTGTCAGCACTTCATCGCCGGGTTGAAGTGGTAATCCGAGCTGGATGACCTCCATGGCCTCAGTCGTATTACGCATAATTGCAAGTTCTTCTGGGTCGCAACCGAAAGCTGTTGCAAGACGCCTACGGACCATGTTGATGTGAGGCCCCAAAAACTCATCAACGTAATAGGACGGGCTCATGTTCATGATAGTGAGATATTGATTCATTGCTTCTTGAACAACGCGTGGTGAGGGACAAACAGAGCCGTTATTTAAATTAATGTTGCCACGGTCAATTGTGAAAGCGTGTTGGACTCGAAACCAGTAATCTTCATCTCTTGCTAGTGCATTTGGTGAGCGTTGCGAGGCGAACCTATTTGCTGCTTCCAGTTTCTCAACTGCGTCTGAATGTAGTGTTGCTACCGTTGTAGCACCAAGGGTGGAAAGGAACCTTCGTCTATTCATAGGACTCTCCTATTTTTTGTACTCGCTATGTTGCGATGTCGACGTTGTTATTATTTTGGTGTCTGATTAAAAACAAGGGCATCATATTTTTACAAGCCTAAGTTGAATAAACAGGAAATATTGCCAGTAAGGGCCTCGGATATGGCAGGATAACCCCAGTCTACTTCGTATAGAGCATTAATTCTTGAGGCTGTTTCCGTCTCGGAAAATATTGATGCGTACAGTAGCAGGTATGCTGCTTTGAAAATGAATCCCCCACCAGTCTCCCATTTTCCAAAGTACACAGACGGCTCACTAATAGAGCCCCATCGGTCACCTCCCTCTGGGCATGGGATTGCATATATTTCGTTAATTGACGGGTCTTCCAGAGACCTAACAACGAACCTGACAGCAGAATGTATGGAGCGTTCACCCACTGTGTAAGGAAATAGGTCAATCCCTTTCGACTCGCGTAAGGTGGCCGCCAAAGCCACTAAGTTTCCAGTCGCTGCACTGTTGTAATCAAGTCCCATTCCACCGCGTTGACTATCGATAGGAAATGACCCATCTGGCCTCATATCATGGATGGCCAATTTGAAAATATTGGCAGCTGCTTGAATGGTTATCTCATCATTTGTTAGTAGCGCCCAGTTAAGAGCAATGAGTGTTTTTTGATATTCTTTGTTATCTTGTCGGTGGCCCCAGCGACTTTCTCCTACTTTTTTCACTAGTCCATTAAGCCATCCTGTAATTAGCGCCAGCTGATGATTTTCATTGAAAGGATTTATAGTCGCACCTTTCTTCCTGATGGGAGAGCTCTTGTCTGACTTTTCTTTTTGTTCGGTATCGATTGTGTTGATGACTTCGGTGAAGGCGGAAACCAGAGCGCCAATCAAATTCATTACCTGATAGTCAATTGGGTTTTCCCCCCAGCTGACCTGAGTTCCTGAGCTCAGAGCGTTGGCGTTGGCCCAGCTGTATAGAGTACTTAGCAGTTCCTCTCGGAAGGTCGTTCCGTCGTACCGCAACATGGACGTCTTAAAGAAAAACCATTGCGCAGCTTGTTCAATTTCTTGTTGGCGTTCACCATACTTTGCGTTTAGCTTGACTGTCGTTATAGGTTGGATAAGTATGCTAGGGCCTCCCGTTAGACAGGATCGGTTGCCATGTCCAGAGGGGAAAATATGCCTTCCTTCACGGAATGACCGGGACGTAAGGCTGAACTCCGTAATTGGAACTACTTTTGATTGCGCAAACACCTTGTGATTAAAGCACTCGCCGGCATTTTTATATGCTAACCATTGTTGCCGAGTCTCCGTGCCTGAAAGCACTCCGCTTGGTTGGGCGAGCCAGTCTATTTGTTGAAAATACGTTGGTTGTATTGCGCTACTGGCCTGAGATGAAATCACGGCAAATACCATCAAGTACACGACGTGAAGTTTCATTTGGCGCTAAAAGAAAACAGTAGGTTGCTGATGCTTACGACTGGTTTGTTATGGTGTTCCTGTCTCACCGAGCCATCCTGTCACAACTATAACTGCAGTTGCTAAAAACAACTCCTGCCATATCCAATCCCGCCCGTTGGATGAAGGTTTTTGAAATTTTCGAGAGTTCAGGTACCCGAAAACCATTACAAGTAAAACTAATCCGATTTTGAGAAGGAGTATCCTTCCGTATCCACTTTGCCAGACCGAGGTAACGCTTGGAATCGCTTGCCATGCGGTAAAAACGCCACTTGCTATGAGCAGAGACGCGCCCGTCAATGCCAGTGGTTTAAAACGCTTGAAAGTGAGCTGAGAATCCTTCCTCGCGACGTATCTATGTAAAGTTAATACGGCCAGTGTTCCAACCCAGATACCGGCGCCTAATATATGACCAGCCTGCACTATTAGAATCGGAAAGCCCAGCGCCATTGCGTGTCCAGTAAGTGGGAGGCGTATACATAAGCATGACACAAAGAAGCCTGCAAGAATCCAACCTGCTTTATTACGTGGGTAGGAAATGACTAGCGAAACGAAAATCCCGATAGATGAGAGGAGTTGCCATTTCCAGCGTGTGCCCCAACGAGATTCGACGACAATTAGATGAATACTTTCCCATGAAAAAGCGTCGTTTCCAAAGGCAGCATACGAGTGCATCAGTGCGCGAAACAAAACGACTACGATTAACTCGACTGCTACGCAAGTTGACCAGAATGATAGCCAGGAACCTGAATGCTCAGTGTAACAAACGCGAAATATTACTGCTCCGATTAGGAAAATGGAGGGGGCGAGTACCAGTGCACGAGCGAAAGCCTCGCTAGTATACGAGGCGTCAACCATTTACTTTTTACTTTCAACAGTAAACGTATAATCGCCCTTTTGAATATGCCCATCATCTCCGGCAGTTTGCCAATTGACGGTATAGTTGCCGTCGCCCAGGTTTTGGGTCTGTACCATTCCCATTAGTGATTTATTGCCCCCGAGGTGAACGTATAAGTCGACTTCTCCTGATGGTCCAGACATGCTCATTTTGCTAACCGCAGAGTCAGGATTCTGTGTGAACCACACTTGAATTGCGTTAGGCGCTTTAGCTATCGTACTCCCGTCTTCTGGGGCCGTTTTGCTCACTCTCATATGCGCTAGTGCAAACCATGCGATGCCCATAAAAAGTACTAGGGTAACTGTTACAAGTCTATTTCGTTTCATTGTTGTCGCTCCGTTCCTATCAACAACATTTTCCTCAACTTTAGGCCGATGTTCAACTCAAATAGGTATGGAATTATATTGTTGAGATTTTGTAGTGCAATACCACACCGACGCAGTTAACACTCTCCTATCGTATCGTTACAACGTTTTTTGATTTAAAAGGTACTCTTCAAAGCCTTTGATCGCGTCCGGAAAGTCATTTCGACCGAGTCCAAAACGTACGTGATTATCTCCGAATCTGAAAAACTTACTTGGAAGGAGGACGATACCGGCTTCTTTTGCGAGTCTGTGACAGAAAGCGGTAGCAGAAGGTACGTGAATTTCTGCAAGTCCAACGGATCCAGCTCTTGGTGCTCGCCAGTTGAACAGTTCTTTCCATCGAGCGAAAAATAGCTCAGCGATACCTATATTCCTATTAATTTTTTCCACGTTGCGTTGTTCAAGTACATTCTTTGCTCTTAACGCAGCTAAGGCTAATTGTTCTGAGGGAGCTGGTGAGCAAATGCTTGTGTAGAACTTCCAGTTCAGAATATCTTGGTTCAATTGAGAATCACGTACTACCAGCCAGCCTGTACGTAAACCAGGTAGGCCCTGTGCCTTTGAGAGGCCAGATAAAACGATACTACGCTCATAATTGGATGCAGCTGACGGTAGCTGTTGGTCATCTTGGAGTTCAAGACCACGGTACATCTCATCACTCAAAAGCCATACGCCTCGTTCTTTGCAGCGATTAATGATGTCGGTGAACTCAGGTTGCGTTGGTAGATAACCTGTTGGATTATGAGGAAAATTGACTACCAGAAGTTTTGTGGGCGGTTCTAGTAGGCTTTCTAGTGCATCAAAATCAATTTTCCAATCATTCTGGACTGGTTTAAGCCACCATGGTTTGGTGTTGTTGGAAATAAAAGTAGGAGTTTGCCAGAGAGCATCATAACAAGGGCTTAGGACGACAACCTGGTCCTGCGGCTCTAACAAAGCCGACATTGAGCCAAAAATCCCCTCGATGGGTGAATTTAGTTCGATGATGTCTGTGGCTTCTATATTTTCATAAGTTGCAGCAATTGCATCAAGGAGTTCGGGTCTGCCTCTAGACTCTGTATAGCCAAGCGTTACCTCCCCTAAGTCTGAGAGGGACATCTCGCCAAGCGTTAGTAACTCCGAAACGGAAAGAGATTCGCAATCAGAATTCGAAAGTAAGTAACGAGAACTGAATTCGTATTTTGCAAAAAAGTGTTCCGTTTCAAATCGTTCTATCTGCATCTCTTTGCTCTCGAAAGCTCTTCGGCTAGTTAGATAATAATATCGAGCCTAGATTCCAAGGACATTATAGAGTCTGTACATCAGAACGTACGTCTCCGTGATATTATTCTGCCGATTCAATTTTGCTAAGTACTGTAACCTTTAAGGAGAACTAATTGCATGCCGAATGATGTGGATGCAGCGGAAACTGAGGCTAGAATCCCCGGTATTGACAGCGATCCTGGGACCGAGAACCGGCCAACCTCGTACTCTATGATCGAGCCAAGGCTTAAGAATATTTACGCCCAGTTTTATAAAGCGACTTACTTCACGGACGAAAAAGTCCTCGACTCAAAGACTCAGGAGCTTATCGCCCTCGCTTGCTCACTTGTTGCAAAGTGTGACGGTTGTATCGAAGGGCATATCAAGAAAGCTCTTAAGGAGGGTGCCACTAAAGAGGAGATTAGTGAGGCTATTGTCATTGCGGTTGGCATTAATGCTGCCGCAGTTGTTGACTTGACAGATAAAGCTGCCGCTAACTTAGGTCTGAACCATTTCCCTCCCCAAAGGAAGAGATCCCGGTAGTTTCTCCCAGAAGGGGTAGCGCCTTTATATCGTCTCGAATAGTTTCCTACCGATCCGGCTTTGCCGTTCCACTTCTTCCTGGCATTAGTGAGTCCATTAGTTCAGCAAACTGGTGAAAGCGGAGAGCTTGAGGCCCATCACTTAAGGCAGTTTCTGGGTCTGGGTGAATTTCAACCATGATGGCATGCGCACCTATAGACTTCCCTGCTATAGCCAGAGGGGCGACTAAATCGCGTTTGCCCGCGGCATGGGAGGGGTCAACGCTGACAGGTAGATGCGTTCGACCTCGAAGTATTGGCACAGAACTTAAGTCCAGCGTATTTCGTGTAGCTGTTTCAAAAGTTCGGATTCCCCGTTCACACAGAAAAACCTGTTGATTTCCCCCAGCAAGAATATATTCGGCGGCCTGGAGTAGTTCATCAATTGATGAACTCATTCCTCTTTTTAGCATTGCAGGTCTATGTGATCGTCCGACTTCTGATAGAAGAGTGAAATTCTGCATGTTCCGGGCGCCTATTTGTAGGATGTCTGCAGTTTCAGCTACTCGTGCTACATCCTCAGCGTCAAGAACTTCCGTGATGATAGGAAGATCGTACTGCCGGCCAGCCTCAACCAACATTTCTAATCCATCGTAGCCAAGGCCCTGAAAGCTGTACGGAGAAGTTCGTGGTTTAAAGCAGCCGCCTCGTAGAATGTGTGCGCCATTTTCCTTTACCTCACGAGCACAGGCGAGGATTTGTTCGGGTGATTCGACGGCGCAAGGGCCAGCGATCATTATCAGCTCTTCCCCACCCAGCCTGACTCCATTTACATCAATCACGGTGTCTTCAGGCTTATTTTGCC
>CAZFLB010000017.1:0-3836 GCA_964518945.1 uncultured Acidobacteriota bacterium
AAGGGAACCTTAAGGTTACAGTGGGAACCACCCAAGAAATATCACCAATATCGTCAGAGCCACCACCGAGACGAGGCTCTTTTGCCGGCCCGCCAAGTTCTCCGAGTTCAGTCTTCAAACCCTCTCTTTCAACGCCAAGCTCTTCTTGCAATCCTTTGGCCAAAGCATGATCTGCCTCACTCCACTCGGGAAGGCCAATTGTTTTTATATTCCCCCACATTGTCTCAGCAACAACTTTGTTGAAATGACGTGGGTAAGCTTGTCCTAAAATACGCCAATCCACCTGCGTATCAGTCATCAAAGCCGCTGCTTTAGCCGCCTTATTTCCAATGTCAAATAACCTCTTCATGTTTTCATAGTCGAGTTCTCTGAAGTAATACCATACAGATGCAACTGAAGGCACAACGTTAGGTTGGTCGCCGCCATTTGTAATAACGTAGTGTGTTCGCTGAGAGAGACGTAGATGTTCACGACGAATGTTGATCGCCGCGTTCATTAGTTCAACAGCATCAAGCGCACTTTTACCTCGCCATGGGGCACCAGCAGAATGAGCAGATTCCCCCAAAAACGTATACTCAACAGAGATAAGTCCATTTCCCCGTGCCGGCCCCCAACTAACAGTAAAGTCGTTTGATACATGTGTAAACATACAGATATCAACATCAGCAAAAAAACCATCTCTAACAAACCAAGCTTTAGTTGCAACAAGCTCTTCCGCCACACCTGGCCAAACCTTCAACGTACCCTGAATACCTTCTCGCTCCATAATCCGCTTTAGAACGATGGCAGCTGTTATATTAACGGCCTGACCTGAGTTGTGTCCTTCACCGTGACCTGGAGCTCCTTCTACAAGTGGCGCGTGATAAGCAACCCCGGGTGTTTGTGAAGCCTTAGGTATTCCATCAATGTCGCTTCCAAAAGCAATTACTGGCTTGCCTTCACCCCAAGTAGCCATCCAAGCCGTGGGTATGCCAGCAATACCCTCTTCTATCTCGAATCCATTCTCACGGAGAACCCCGGTCAAATATTTTGAAGTCTCGAACTCTTGAAAACCAAGTTCACCAAAACTAAAAATTTTATCGACCATCACCTGAGTGAACTTAGACATCTCTCCTACTTGTGCTACTGCTGCTGTTTTGACAGAAACATCCGTATCTTGAGCAACACTTGTTGCACTCACCAAAAAAGATATAACCATCCATTTGCTGAAAACATGCGGGAACTTGATCGACATCAAACCCTCCTTCACTAACTTGTCTCTAACGAGCACCTATTCTAGCCAACTCCAGATAGTAACTGCGACTAAGAGTCAATAGCACTAAAATATTTTAATAAACTGGCAGTTATTTTGTTACAAATAGATGTGGCTTTTCCTGTCAATCCCAAAAACCGCTATTACTCGTTTGCGGCACAATCTAATTCGTACTAGCATTGACTTTGAGGACAATACCCTCTTGTTTCGATCATCTGTATTTCTCCCTAGTTCTATAGTTGCTTGCCTATTTCTAGGCTGCGCAACTAACCCAACTGGTACTCAGCCTGATGCAGATTTCTTTGTCCGTGAAGGAAGCAGCTTTGTATTGAGGGTAGGAGATACAGCAGGGATTCAAACGCTCAACGCATTAGTGCTCGTAAGATTTAGCGATGTTCTTCAGGATAACCGTTGTCCAACCACATTACCGTGTTCAGATGAAGGACATGCCACAGTTCAAGTAGCGGTTCAAACAGCCCTCACTGCGCAAGAGGTTCAGGTAGACATGCCAACCAATGGAAATGTTGATGTCATCGTTGAAGAAGTCACGATTGAATTTCTTCGACTCGAACCGATAGCGCAAGAGGATGTCAGCGTTCCCTTACTTGATTACAAGCTTGCCTTACGCGTCAATCAAACAGGCGGTATCGATATCCCAACTAAGTCTTAGTCGAACCTAACTCGGTAAAGGGGTCCTTGAGAACTCTGGAAGTGCTGCGCGACCCACAATACGTGCGCACAAACGATGACTGTTCCAAAGCTACATCCAGAAGAGCTCCGACAATCTCATTGGGCCGCAATGAAGGTTTACTGCTCGAAGACACAACAGAAAGTTCAAGCACCCTCTCTTCAGGTGATCCATTCCAAATCGATGAAATTTTACCGGCCAAGGAAAAGTTAGCATCAACAACAACATCCTTAGCATCTATCCAACGTTTCTTTCCTTTTCGTGTCACTTCCACTGGAAATGTCTTAGCCTCTAAAAAGGTTTTCAATCGGGCATTGTGGTCAGTTTCCGTGCCTTCTAGCCTTACACTATAGCCAACTTCATCTATACATTTTGTTACTGCTGGGTCTGAGTCGATCAACCTACGAAGCTCCAGAAACTCTAAGCCTTCTTCGGTGGCAGATTTGAGTTCCGACAACAATTCTGCTGCTGAATGGTCTTTGGTAAGCGCAAAATCAAGATACTCAGCCAGTGACTGAGTACCCAAAGAGAGAGCTGGGCCGAAAGTCATGACAGGCCGTGGAGAAAATCCCTGAGTGTAATAAAGGGATAAGCCAGCACGCCGAAAAATTCTTGGCAGGACACGAACCATATCAAGGTGGCCCCGTAAGCTCATTGGCATCAATTTGCTATAACAAACTCTGTATCGGATTGATGCCCCTTGTGCAAAGTCATGCGGTGCTTGACCGCTTTCAACTCGGGCACGGGCAGCGTGAAAAAGATTATTACTTGGACGGTCCAAACTCTTTTCAGCGCCCATCTGTTCAAGAAACACCAGACGCTCTCGTCGCATTTCCGTCAGATCACAAGCGACCCCACAGTGATAGCACACGAGCTTTCGGTCATCTGACTGAGCATCCTCAAGATTGGTGTGGTGGACCTTAGTATGAACGGGCTTACCACATGGTGGGGAAAAGCGTCCTTTCAGAGCTCGTTTATACTCTGATGCTAAAAAACCATCCGCCAATCCGACATCAATATGACTCCAAGGCAACATAGAATCAACTGGCAGTGTCCGGAGAAAGATTTTTCTAGCAACACCAACTTCCACCTCCCATGAGTCCAATGCTTCACACCATACATCCCACTTTAAATGCTCATCCCATCCGTCAAAACGTGCACCATTACGCCACGCTCGTTCGACAAGGCTAGCTACTCTCGCATCTCCTCTTGCCAAAATACCTTCAAGGTGACTTACGCGTAAATCATGGGTCCTCAACTTGAAACCATGTTTCTTCGCAGCCAAGGAAAGTTGTTTTTGCTTTTCCGAAATCAACTCCATCGAATCTTGTGCACACCACTGAAACGGCGTGTGCGGTTTAGGAACATGTGTCGACACTGAAACAGTCACCGTCGCATGGCGCTTATGATATTCACGTGCAATGTTTCGGGCTTGCTGTCCCATTTCAGCAATTCCTAAAACATCTTCATTTTCTTCGGTAGGGAGACCAATCATGAAGTAAAGCTTTATTTTGTTCCAGCCTCTAGAAAAAACGCGATGACACGTTGTGAAAATATCTTTCTCCGTAATGTTCTTGTTAACAACGTCCCGCATACGTTGAGTGCCGGCTTCTGGAGCAAAAGTAAGCCCCGTAGCTTTAACAGAAGAAATATCATCTAGAAGATCTTCGTCTAGTCCATATGCACGGAGGCTAGACACACCCAGAGAAACCTTTCTGGGACGGAGTTTTTCCATAACACCCTTAACCAAGGGTGAAATACAGGAATAATCTGCTGTTGACAAGGATGTAAGGGCCGCTTCGTCATACCCTCCTTTCTCAAGAGCTGACACCATAGTATCGACTATCTGTTGAGGTTCTCGTTCTCTCACCGGACGGTAGATCATCCCAGCCTGAC
>CAZFLB010000018.1:0-3802 GCA_964518945.1 uncultured Acidobacteriota bacterium
GTATCTCGACTACCAACACCTTCGGATTTTCGAGCCACCTTTATGAACGCTGGCGATTTCTTAAGTCCCATGACTTTAACTACAAGATTCGTGCCGAACTTCACAATGCGTCCAAGATCGTCATAGTTAATAAGCTCTGGAGAGTCTGCAGGACGGTGATATTCCGAATGAGAACCGGTAAAGAAATTAATACTGGGAATTTCAACCTGATTAAAACTCATCACATCTGTTGGCAAATAGGGGTCTTCCATCATTTGGATGTCGAACCCGATCGGCACATTTGTTTGTTCCACCAGCTTTGGCCACACATCACTGGAACCAATGGCTTGCAGAATCAATTTATTCGACCTCATTCTTCCAACCATGTCGAAATTCATATAGACCGATATATCCTCTAACTGAACTATTTTGGATTCTACAAATGCCTCCGATCCCAATAGCCCCAGCTCCTCACCTGACCAGAAAGCGAATGCCACGTCCCTGGTTCGACTTTGTAGTGCCAACTCTTGTGCTATTGATAAAACAGCTGCTACTCCTGACGCATTATCATCCGCACCCATGAAAACCTTTCCTGCCTCATCTTTTCTAGCCAGGGAACTACCTTCAATACCGTAACCAAGATGATCGTAATGAGCACCCAGTAGAACCATTTGCTCATCACCATCACCCACCGTATTTTTAGGAAGTACTCCCACGACGTTGTCACTCTCACTGAGTTCACGTTCCAGGTTAACCGCCATACTCACTTTCAGATTTTCAATATCGAACCCCGTGGTGTGTGGGTTGCCCGTATCCAATTCAGCCTGAACCTCTTCCAAAGTTCTCCCTGGAACAAACGCAAATATTTCATTGGCAGCCTCACCAGATATACTGGCAGCTATAATCCCCGAATTGGAACTAGAACCATCCATAGTAAGAGACGAAAGCCTTCCAGCATCTTGAGAACGCGGACCGCTTACAACCAGCAGACCCAATGCGCCACGGTCCCGAGCATTCATCGCCTTATAGCGAAGACCTGAGTATCGAGCAAGCACATGCCTTAGATCCGTAGATACGTCTTCCGGAAAATACCTCAATGCAACAACTAATTTATCCTGCACATCGAGACCGAAGTAACTATCGTAACCAACATCTTGACTCTCGGGAACGGTGATACCGTATCCAACAAATACTACAGCGCCCTCAACCTCACCGACTTCAGAGAAAGAGAAGCCGCGCAAACTATTTGATGGGGCGACCCAATCATTAAGTACCAATTTAGAACCCGTATCACGAATCCCCGATGTAAATTCGAAAGGGATCCTGAAATCAGCTTGGCCTGATAACGGAAGAGCTCCGATTCTCTCGAGTTCACTGACAATATAGGTTGCGGCATTGGCACCCCCTTGAGAACCTGTGCGCCGACCTTCCATTTTCTCCGAAGACAAAATGTTGACATGAGTCTCTATTTCAGGTTTATTTACTTGTACGTTCAAAGCCATTAGAAAACCGAAAAGCATAAAAACACTCATGTAAGCCAACTCACTGTTCTTCTCCTCTCAAAGGTGCATCTGCCAAGGCCTGTATAGCTTTATCATGGTTCCAATCAGCAAGATAAATTTGTCCGCCATCACTACTATTAGTTCCTCGCGTCGACGTCCAAGATATCTGCTCTCCGCTAGGCGCTGGTACCGGTAGTCCATCGAAGCCTTCAGTGTAGGTAACTCTCACCGGCTCTTTAGTCCCGTCGAAATCGACAATAAACAACTCAAAGTTTTCAAAACCTAGCTTGTTTGAAGAAAAAATAATGTAACGCCCGGATGGATGCGTGTAAGGAGCCCAACTCATCGATTTAAAATCTGTAATCATTCTTTGATCACTGCCAGTAGGAGTCATTCGCCAAATATCCGCGACATCTCCTCTCTCCGTAAACCGGCGCCAAACAATAAATCTTCCACCATGTGAGAAAAAAGGCCCTCCATCATAACCAGGAGCGTAAGTAAGACGAGTCTGCATCTGCCCATCCGCCCTCATAATGTAGATCTCAGCAAAATAGGCAGGGTCCCTTTCCAGTTGCAACTCTTCCTCACGAGTTAAATCACGCCCATAAGCATCGCGCGTAGATGTAAATACGACCCATTGACCATCCGGGGAATAACTTGCTTCAGCATCATAGCCATAAACGTTCGTTAAACGCCTTGGGGTATCACTTTTTTCCTGAACATAAAGCTCCATCTCAGGATCGTAATCCCAGGAATATCGCCGCTCTCCACCCGACGCTCTGATTTCCAACTCTTCCTTTTGAAGCTGTTGAGAATTTGGGTCGTGATGCGTTGAACTGTATAGGACATGTTCCGTATCATGCTGGAAGAAAGCGCACGTTGTTTTACCGTACCCAGGTGAAATTCGATTCGTATCTCCCGTTTCCAGGTTCAATACATATATCTGATAGAAAGGATTGTCAGGGCTACGTTCGCTTTGAAAAACCATTTTCTTTCCATCAGGAGAGAAATAACCCTCCCCTGCTCGGCGCCCTTCGAAAGTCAGCCTTCTTGACCTGGAAAAAAATTCCGCCTCCGTTAATTGCTGAGCTTCAACTAAACCACTCAACAACAGCATCCACACCAATCTGATCATTATTCTCTATTCTACCTCGAACGCTTGACTCAGGACCTCTATACACGGCAAAGTCAGGTATAGAAAATGAGCTATAAAAGCCTTCTTAGTGCCATATTGGATTTAGAACAAAACGGCCACCTCTTTCGAGTCAAAACGGAAGTCGATCCTTGCCTTGAGATGGCAGAAATACAGCGCCGAGCATATCAGGCATCAGCACCTGCTCTTCTTTTCGAAAATGTGAAAAACAGTACGTTTCCAGCTGTCTCGAATCTATTCGGAACCATTGAAAGAGCTCGCTATATCTTCAGGCACACTCTCAGACGAGTACAGCGAGTGGTACAACTTAAAGCAGACCCTACAAATCTACTGCGACAGCCTTTTGCCTTCACTTCGGCACCACTTACGGGACTTTATTCTCTTCCAATGTCAGTCCGGTCTGGGCCGGCACTTAAATATCAAACGACCATAGCCAACCTTCCGTCCATTAAAAGCTGGCCGAAAGACGGTGGCGGGTTTATAACTCTGCCGCAAGTCTATACGGAGAATCCAAACGAGAGCGGCGTCATGGCGTCCAATTTGGGTATGTATCGAATACAACTGTCTGGAGGTGAATACCAAGCGGGAAAAGAGATCGGCCTTCACTATCAACTACACCGCGGCATAGGGATCCACCATACCGCAGCGCATCAAAAGAAAGAGCGCTTGAAAGTCAGTATCTTCGTAGGTGGCCCCCCTGCTCACACAATGGCGGCTATCATGCCGCTTCCAGAGGGACTCACCGAATTATTGTTTGCTGGGATGCTCAACGGAAGACGCTTTCGGTATACAAGACGGGATGGGTATGTATTATCGACCGAAGCTGACTTTGTGATTACTGGAACCATCGACCCAGAGCGCACACTTCCTGAAGGACCTTTCGGTGATCACCTTGGCTACTACAGCCTTGCGCATCCATTTCCAGTACTTGACGTAGAAACCGTATATCACCGGAAAGATGCAGTATGGCCATTCACAGTAGTCGGACGCCCTCCCCAGGAGGACACTACTTTCGGAAAATTAATCCACGAAATCACGGAACCAATGGTGCCAATCGAGCTTCCTGGCGTCAAAGCCATTCATGCGGTCGATGCCGCTGGTGTGCACCCTCTCCTTCTGGCAATAGGCAGCGAGCGCTATGTGCCATATGAAAATCGCGCTCCCCGTG
>CAZFLB010000019.1:0-37703 GCA_964518945.1 uncultured Acidobacteriota bacterium
GACCGACGAGGACTAGTGGACGGTATGGAAGTGACCCTGCCGGCATATGTAGCGATAATCCAGGTGAGAACCCTGGACGCCGATAGCCTAAGGTTTCCTGAGGAAGGTCAGTCCACTCAGGGTTAGTCGGTTCCTAAGGTGAGGCCGAAAGGCGTAGCCGATGGACAGCAGGTCAACTTTCCTGCACCACCTTTGAGACGTTTGAGCAATGGGGTGACGCAGAAGGGTAGGTTTACGCACTGTTGGAGTGTGCGGCCGTGACTGTAGGTGGAGGCTTAGGCAAATCCGGGCCTCAATACACCGAGAGTTGCGGGGAAGTGCGTCTTCGGACAAACCAACTAACCGATCCCACGCTGCCAAGAAAAACCTCTAGTGAGTTGATAGGTGACCGTACCGCAAACCGACACAGGTAGGCGAGGAGAGAATCCAAAGGCGCAAGAGAGAACTCTCGTTTAGGAACTCGGCAAATTGACCCCGTAACTTCGGGATAAGGGGTGCCTCGTTAGAGTGATGGGACTTGCTCCCTGAGCTCGAGGAGGTCGCAGAGAATTGGCCCAGGCGACTGTTTACTAAAAACACAGGACTCTGCAAAGTCAAAAACGACGTATAGGGTCTGACGCCTGCCCGGTGCCGGAAGGTTAAAAGGAGGGGTCAACTTCTCTTCGGAGGGGAGAAGCTCTGAATTGAAGCCACGGTAAACGGCGGCCGTAACTATAACGGTCCTAAGGTAGCGAAATTCCTTGTCGGGTAAGTTCCGACCTGCACGAATGGCGCAACGATCTGGGCGCTGTCTCAACGAGAGGCTCTGCGAATTTGTAGTACCGGTGAAGATGCCGGTTACCCGCGACAAGACGGAAAGACCCCGTGCACCTTTACTATACCTTAGCAGTGAATTTTGGTGCGTTGTGCGCAGTATAGGTGGGAGGCTTTGAACCTAGAGCTCAGGCTTTGGGGGAGCCAACAGTGAGATACCACCCTCATCGTTCTGACATTCTAACCTAGGCCCGTTATCCGGGTCGGGGACACTGTTAGGCGGGTAGTTTGACTGGGGCGGTCGCCTCCCAAAATGTAACGGAGGCGCTCGAAGGTTCGCTCAGGCTGATTGGAAACCAGCCGCAGAGTGTAAAGGCACAAGCGAGCTTGACTGCGAGACTTACAAGTCGAGCAGGTGGGAAACCAGGACTTAGTGATCCGGCGGTTCCGCATGGAAGGGCCGTCGCTCAACGGATAAAAGGTACGCCGGGGATAACAGGCTTATCTAGCCCAAGAGTTCATATCGACGGCTAGGTTTGGCACCTCGATGTCGGCTCATCGCATCCTGGAGCTGTAGCAGGTTCCAAGGGTTGGGCTGTTCGCCCATTAAAGCGGTACGTGAGCTGGGTTTAGAACGTCGTGAGACAGTTCGGTCCCTATCTGTCGTGGGCGCAGGAGATTTGAGGAGAGCTGGCCTTAGTACGAGAGGACCGGGCTGGACGCACCTCTGGTTTACGAGTTGTTCCGCCAGGAGCATCGCTCTGTAGTTACGTTCGGATAGGATAAGCGCTGCAAGCATCTAAGCGCGAAGCCCCCTCCAAGATGAGATCTCCCGGACCTTAAGGTCCCTGAAGGCCCCTGGTAGACTACCAGGTTGATAGGCTCGATGTGTAAGGTGAGCAATCATTTCAGCTAACGAGTACTAATCGGCCGTGAGGCTTGACCATAAAATTTACCAAGAGCAAAGTTTGTTCGACGCAGCTAGCGTATTTGTTATCCTAGGGTTGTCAGATATTCATTGTGTTTGAGTTTCCCGGTGACTTTAGCGGAGGGGCCACACCCGTTCCCATTCCGAACACGGAAGTTAAGCCCTCCAGCGCCGATGGTACTGCAAGGGCGACTTTGTGGGAGAGTAGGGCGTTGCCGGGAATGAATTTCAATCAAAGGCTCAGTTCGCCGATGAATAGGTATAAAATGTACCTATCGGTGGACTGAGCCTTTTTTAGTTGTTGGCTCAGTGTTCTACTTTTGCATTCTTGAATTTGGCGTTATTTTTGCTGACCTCTGTTATGATTTTGCTCCTGTGGAAATGCGAGATTGTCGGGGTTCTATTCACAAGGGCCGAACTCCTGATCCAGTATTCGAAGTGCTGTTCAGGTTGTACGATTGCAATCTATTGACTTTTTCTGCTGAAGGTCTTGAAGTTTCAAAACTTAATCTTCGGGACCATTTCTATATTTTTTTTGGAGGTTAAAGCATGCAAAGAACACTTCTAACGGTTCTCCTGCTTTCAACTTCTGCTTCTGTGTTTGCACAAAATAATCTCCAAATTGTGGGGCCTTCCATTGTACTTGCGGGGGTTCCGTTCCAGTTGTCTGTGCAAGTTTTAGATGACAAAGGAAGAGTTGCTTCCGATTTTCAAGGTACTCCTGAAATTTCGGGTCTGTCAAATGGAGACTTTGATGGTTTTGTTATAAGTGATGCAGTCGTTGACACTATTGGAGAGCACCAAGTTAAGGCTACTTTAGGTGGGATCGAAACTGAATTTGACTTGAGAGCGATTCCTGGCATTTTCAGTATTCTTCCACCGTTACTTGCTATTGGTTTAGCGCTGATGTTTCGTCAAGTTGTGATTTCTTTGTTTGCCGGCATTTGGCTTGCTGGTACTTTCATCAATGATTACAACATTATTGCTGGTTTTTTCTCCGTGTTAACGCACTTTGTGATTGATGCTGTCACGACGAAGAACCAGGCACAGATTGTGGTTTTCAGTCTATTGTTCGGCGGAATGGTAGGAGTAATTACTCGCAACGGTGGTACGCGCGGGATAGCAGAACTCATAACGCGATATGCAAAAAATGCTCAGCGAGCGCAGTTATCAACGATGTTTATGTCTGTGGTGATTTTCTTTGACGACTACGCGAATGTGTTGGTGCGAGGAAATCTTATGCGGCCGATTACTGACAAGCTGCTTGTATCGAGAGAAAAGCTCGCATTCCTCGTTGATACTGGGGCCGCTGCTGTAGCGAGCACCTTTTTTGTTTCAACATGGATTGGCTATGAGGTTAGTCTAATAGATCAAGGTCTTCAGATTATAGGCTCGGAACACGATGCGTACACGATGTTTGTCCGTACGATTCCCTATCGCTTCTATCCGTTACTAGTACTTGCGTTTGCGTTTGCAATTGGATTGACAGGCCGCGATTTCGGTCCAATGTTGAAAGCCGAACGACGTGCGCGTATCAAAGGAAAGGTGTTGCGGGATGGATCTGAACCAGCGACTGAGACATTAGATGATCCGTCGTACTCTGATCGCCCGGCGAGTTGGGTAAACGGTTTAGCTCCGATAATGACGACACTAATTGTTGGGCTCGTCGGTTTCTACCTGACAGGGAAGCGTTCTCTAGCAGTAGAGGAGCCCGTGACGTTGAGTAACATTGTAAATAATGCGGAGTCTTATGTTTCTCTTTTGTGGGCTTCTCTCTCGGGCTGTCTTGTCGCGCTGGTATTGGCTGTCGTAAAACGCATCTTGACCTTTAATGAAGCTTTTGAAGCATGGATACAAGGAGTGAAGGCAATGCTGACAGCAGTAATTATCTTGATTCTTTCGTGGTCAATTGGTTCGGCAACGATAGAACTACATGCTGCTGATTATTTGGTACAGATTCTACAAGGTGCCCTAAGCCCAGCCTGGCTTCCGTCTCTCACCTTCATTCTTGCAGGGGCGATGGCCTTTTCAACAGGCTCTAGCTGGGCTACGATGGCGATAATGATGCCACTGGTCATACCACTTTCGAATGCTTTGAGTTTAGGTGCTGGTTTGGGAGTGGAGCGAATAGATGTGATCCTTATGGGTGTTATCAGTGGAGTGTTAGCTGGCTCGGTGTTCGGTGACCATTGTTCTCCGATTTCTGATACAACGATCCTAAGTTCCATGGCTTCTGGATCTGACCATATCGATCACGTACGAACACAGCTCCCATATGCTGTTGTTGTTGCTGTTGTTGGCATTGTGCTAGGTAGTATTCCTGCAGCATATGGCTTCTCACCGTGGCTCTCGCTTGTAATAGGGTTTCTTGTGTTGCTTGGAATTTTGTACGTTTATGGCGAGCCGGTTACTAACCCTCAGAAAGGGGGCAACTGTTGAAGACAACGCGTTTGGGCACTACAGGGCTGGAAGTATCCCGGTTGTGTCTTGGTTGTATGTCCTATGGAGATCCGGGCTGGCGTCCTTGGATCTTGAGCGAGGACAAAGCCCGAGAACACTTCAAGCGGGCATTTGAACTAGGATTCAACTTTTTTGACACTGCAGATATGTATTCAAAAGGAGTGAGTGAGGAGATTACTGGAAAACTTTTGAAAGAGTTTGCGGAACGTGAGGATTATGTGCTTGCGACCAAGTGTTTCTATCCTCTAACAGAGGGACCTAATCGTAAAGGGTTATCGCGGAAGCATATCCTTGCTGCTTGTGATGATTCTCTTCGAAGACTCGGCCACGATTATATTGATCTTTATCAAATTCACCGACTGGATCATGAAACTCCAATGGAGGAGGTGCTTGAAGCACTCAACAGTCTGGTTGTTGCCGGAAAAGTACGCTATCTCGGTGCAAGTAGTATGGCAGCTTGGGAATTTTCGAAAATGTTATTTCTCTCAGATATAAATGGCTTCCATCGGTTCGCAACAATGCAGAATCATTTCAACCTCGTGTACCGGGAGGAAGAACGTGAAATGATTCCACTGTGTCTTGATCAGGGAGTGGGACTCATTCCGTGGAGCCCACTCGCCCGTGGCTTTCTTGCAGGCAACCGTTACCGTGATCGCAAGGGTGACACTGATCGAGGAAAAAATGACCCTTTTGCGGATGACATGTATTACTCTGATGAGGATTTTAATGTCGTCGACGCCTTGGTAGAAGTAGCAAACGAGCTTGGAAAGAAGCCAGCTCAAGTTGCGCTTGCTTGGGTTCTTTCTGTCCCAGGAGTTGATTCCCCGATCATAGGTTCAACTAAAATCCAACAACTGGAAGAGCTTGTAGAAGCAGTAGATCTCGAACTGGATGAAGAACTAATTAAACGTTTAGAGAAGCCCTATCGGACTCACCCAGTTGCAGGCCATAACCAACGGGGTCCACGTGACCTGTGAGCATCGTTTACGAGGTGTTTTTGAATGTGTCTTGCTTTTAAACTGTTGTCTTAACAGCCAACGCAGTTGTGGTTATTTTTTGAGCCGAGGTTTTCAAGAAGAGCTATCGTTTCTGGAAAAGGGCTCACTCGCTGTACAGGGCCGTTTGCCATATCTACTGTAGTTTGTCCGGTTCGGCTAACTGCAGTTACGTTGGATCCTTTTGCGACAAGGTAGTGAATAAGTTCGTTGTCGCCTCTAGCAGCGGCATGGTGGACTGGCGTGTAACCATTGTGATCTCGCTCGTTGACGTTTGCTCCAAGCTCCTCTACGAGAAATTTTACTGCGGGAAGCCATCCCTCGGGGTCGTGGCGGTGTGAGTTTCCAGCGAACCCCTGTCCATGGCCGACACCAGAAGCGGCGTGAATTGGATAAACAGCCGGACCGCCCATTGGCACCGGAGGTAGTCCAGAGTGATCTTTGTCGTCACCATCTCGACGACGACGTCGCTCTGGAACTCTTGTCGTTGGAGTGTGTGGGTTAGCACCATACTTAAGAAGTAACCGCATGGCCTTAATATCGAGAGCGTGAGCAGCACGCCAAAATGGTGTTGCTCCTGCACGGTTCACCCCAAGCAGATCACGGTTATAAGTTGTGTACCATAATGTTTTTTCCAGGCGTGCATTGGGGTTGACTCCAGCTTCAAGTAGTTTTTCCATCACTTCAAGATAAGTGATCTTCTGCTGTTGGTAGTTTACTGGTTGAGGATGCCGTGCTTTTGGTGCCCAGTGCATATTCAAAGCGGCATACAGAGGAGTTGCTCCAGCAGAGCTAGCGATTTCAGGGTTAGCTCCCAACTCGAAAAGTTTCATCGCTAGATCGAAATATCCATTGATCATAGCAATTAACATGGGGCTTGTGTTGTCAGCTGCGCTTGTTTGGTTGATATCGGCTCCACCTCGAATAAGTGCGACAGAAGATTCTACGTGTCCTTCGCGAGCCGCAAGGAGAAGTGGCGTAAGCCCACCATGAGTTCCTACAAGACCAGCAAAATTAAGGGGCACGGGTTCTCCACCGCGGAGTTCTGCTTCTTCTCGTTCTTTTTGCCGCTCACGTTCTTCGTTTATTGTTACGGCGCTATCCAATTCTGATTTAGAGGGATTCTTTTCGTTTAGTCGCGCTTCTGCACGTATGGCAGCGATACGCTCGTTTCTGCTGCGGCGTTCTGCTTGGTCGATTTTGTTGCGTTTAACGACATCGATTACAAGAGCTGTAATTCGTGGGTCGGCTCCGCGTTCGAGGAGTATATTTACAGCTTCAGTTCTACCTGCTGCTGCAGCAAACATTAGAGGGGTTTGACCCCACTGCGGCTCCTTTGAATCTAGAGAAGCGCCATGTTCAAGAAGGAGGGCGATGGACTCGGGGTTGCCCGAGGAAGCAGCAAAGTGTAACGGTGTAGCGCCCGTTGTTGTAAGGGCATTGACGTTGCTCCCAGCTAGAAGCAATTCTTTAATTGCTTTAGCACTACCAAATTTGCTTGCAACATGGAGAGGTGTGTGTGCACCTATCCGAGTCACGGCACTGGTTGAACCACCTGCTGCGACCAAAAGGGCAATGATTTCATCGTGGTTGTTTTTGGCAGACCAGTGGAGTCCTGTCATGCCATCGGCGTGTGCTGTATTTGATTCAGCACCAAGTGCAAGGAGCTCTTGAATCTTGGCTATATCGCCATGCATGGAAGCATCAACGATAGACTCAGACAACTCTGCAGATGATGAAGATACAATCCGAAGAAAGATGGCTAGCCCAAGAATTGCTGTTGTTAGATAACGCATGATGCTTCCTTCAGCTCTTCAGTGAAAAAGCCTCAGTGCTATCACCGAACGCAGTCATATCTTCGAAGCCTAATTGATGTAAGAGAGTCAACATAACGTTGGCCATTGGGGTTCCTGGTTTAGCGCGGTAGTGAATTCCGCCTTTGTGCTTACCATTTGCTCCGCCTACTACTAATAGAGGACATCTCTTATGATTATGGACATGCGGATCTCCCATTGGCGAACCGTAGATAACCATTGTCTTATCCAAAAGCGTTGTACCTGCTTCTTCGATGTCTTTCAGTTTCGATAAGAAATATGGAATAAGGCTAGCGTGGTATCGATTGATACGAAAGAATTCCTCGATGTTTTTTTCCTTGTCACCATGGTGTGAGGCTGGATGAAAACCGTTGTCGACTCCACTGAGAGGATAAACACGACTAGAGGCATCACGTCCCATTTTAAAAGAGAACACGCGAGTGATATCTGCTTCAAAAGCAAGAGCTTGAAGATCAAACATTAGCTTGACGTGTTCATCAAAGGAGTCGGGAACGCCTGCCGGTGCTTCGGGTAATTCGCGCGTCTCGTCGCTTTTGTTGCGTTCCACTACTTTTTGGATACGGCGCTCGATTTCCCTTACGTTTGTGAGGTAACGCTCCATGCGCCTCTTGTCAACAGCGTCTAATTCTCCTTGGAGTGTTTTAACTTCACCGATGACAAAGTCTAGAATGCTTCTCCTTGTTTTCCTCCTGACTTCTCGTTCTTCTTTGGTGCCACCAGCTCCAAACATGAGATCGAAAGCCACACGCGGATCTCGAATCATGGGAAGTGGTTCGGTTGGTGATGACCAGCTTAGCGTGTCTGTATAGACACACGAATAACCATAGGCGCAGCCCCCTGCCTGGTCGACATTTTCGATGCAAAGTTGCATCGAGGGTATGGGGGTCTCTTGACCAAATTGTTGTGCGTACATTTGATCAAGCGATGTACCTACAAACACGTCGGAACTTTCTGTTTGCTTTGGGTGCTCTTGGGTGAGAAAGACCGAACTTGACCGGAAGTGGTCACCCCCAATCTCTTTTGGTATTACAGCTTCAGCATTTGCAACGTCTGTATCGCTTACAATCGTAAGTTGATTTTTGAATGGAGTAAGTGAACTTAAAGCGGTTGGTGACAGATCAAATTCGTTACCTTCTGATGCAGGGGACCAGTAATTTTGTGTGGCGCCCCATTTTGTACTTCCTGCCGCGCCGTGAACGATCTCAATGGCTACCAAACGAGTTGGGTCAGTATCCTGGTTGGATCTTGTGCCGTGTAAAGTTTTGTGTTTTGGAACCAAAGATTCAAGGAAAGGTAGCGCAAGTGTTGCTGAAGCGCTCCGAAGAAATCTCCGCCGATGCAAGTTTTCCTTACGTATCAGACCCATTGGCTTATTCTCCCCTTTGTCGCCTATATTATTGACTATTTGACATTCTTGGAGCTACTGTCTTCATTTGAAATGCTGCACTTCGCACAACACCTAAAATAAATGAAGACAAGCGATTCTCGTTTAGTATAGCGTCACGTTCTATTCGGCGGATTGCAGGCATATCATAATACTCCATCCTCCGTCCGATTCCATAGGCCATCAGGTTTTCTGTAAACGTGCGGATAAAAGAGGCCGAACGGTTTAAAAGAGCATCCCGCAGATCTGAAGGTCCTGTTAGTGCTGTTCCATCGTAGAGCTCCCCGGTGGCATCGATGACTACATCTCGATCTCTGATTCGCCACGCTCCGGTTGCATCGAAATTTTCAAGGGCAAGACCTAGAGGGTCTATCGTCTGATGACATGAGTTGCAACCGGGGTCAGCACGATGGAGTTCCATTTGCTCGCGAACCGACAACAGTCTTCCCTCGGTGGATTCGCCAGCATCCTCGAGCTCTGGTATTCCAGGTGGTGGAGGAGGTGGTGGAGACCCAAGAAATACCTCCATAATCCACTTTCCGCGCAAAACAGGTGATGTTCGGCTGGCATGGGAGGTCAGTGTCAAAATGCTGCCGTGGCCTAGTAATCCAGTCCGCTCGGTTCCACCGTCATATTGCACTCGCCGGAAATTATTTCCGCGGACACCAGAGATACGGTAATGCGTAGCAAGTCTTTCATCGATAAATGTGTAGTCAGCAGTAAGGAGTTCAAGGATATTACGATCTTCGCGCACTAAGTTCTCGAAAAACAGTTCTGTTTCACGTCGCATCGATTCTTTCAGTTGGTCATGAAAATTTGGGTAGGTGCGCACATTTGGATGCATCCTATTGAGATCCTGAAGTCGTAACCATTGCCCGGCGAATCGAGAAGAAAGTGCTGTTGCGCGAGGGTCCTCTAGCAATCGACGTGCTTGTTTCTCGAGTACCTTAGGGTTTGAGAGTTCGCCACTTTCAGCAATTACTAGAAGCTCTTGATCTGGAATTGTACCCCAGAGAAAAAACGAGAGACGAGAGGCAAGATCTATATCATTGAGACGATAGGTTTTTTTATTAGGGTTCTGGTTTTCAGGTGGCTTCTCGAATCGAAAAACAAAGTTTGGACTAGCAAGGATTCCTTCGAGAGCTGTGCGGACTCCTGAATCAAAACCTTCGTCTGCAAATCCCGTTTCGTAGAGATCCAGAAGAGCTTGAAGTTCATCCGAAGCAAGGGGTCGACGGTATGCCTTTGTGGCGAGTTGAGAGATAATTTCTTTAGCACAAGGCACTTCTTCGGCTACCGATTTAGGGTTGCAAGTAAAAGTTGCGTGCCTCTCCGGCATTTCAGAAACTCCAGAAACATTATAGGGTCCGGTTATAGCTAGGTCTCTCAGGTGGGGAAGGCTTGTCATGCCATACATATCTGCAATGCTTGTGCTGGCGATAGACCAATCGTGTGGAGCTATTAAATCTTGTACTGGACCTTCGAGTTTTCGAATGAAGGCGGCTGTGACACGGTGGTGACCAGATCTTACGAACAAAGGATCCGTTCTAATGTTGACACCGTTTGGGTCAGAGGCATGCATCCACCGATCTATATTAAAGATAGCTTTTTGCTCCCCATTGATGGAAATTTCGATTTGTTCTGGGTTTTCGATGGTGTGAAGCGCTGCTGGAGCACTTCCGTGTAACTGCCCGGTTGTTTCGTGATGAAAAGAGACACGAAAGGTATATTCTCCATCTGCAGGAAAGAAATGGACTTGTGACACGCCTCCTCGAGTGCCGTAAGGAGCTCCGTCAACTTGTTCTGTTTGTGAGCCCCAACGTGCGACCTTGTAAGTAGTTTCGCGAGGTGTAGCGTTTTTGTCGCCGATGACCAACCTTGTAACTGCACTAGCTGCTCTCAAATACCCTTCCATTAAGGTTGCCGAAAGCATTTGGACATCGGCGATGTTATCGAAATTAGCACTTTTTGTATCGAGTGGAAGAAAATCTCCTGCATCGACCTTGATCCCTAATAGGTCTTGAATCGCATTTTCGTACTCTGTCCGATTGAGACGCTGGAATGTCCTTCCCCCAGGGATTGGTTCATGCGTAGCATTTTCATCAAGTTTTGTTTCCAACTCGGAAGCAAGTCTGTCTAAAGCTTCTTCACTTGGCCTAGGAGCACCGGGCGGTGGCATCATGCCTGCACGTAGCTTGCGAATCATCTTCTCACTAATCGTGGCGTTTTCGACAGCTTTATCCACTGTGAAATTGTCTAAGGACATGTTACCGATGAGAATTGCGTCGTTGTGACACTGTTTACAACTTTCTTCGACGATTGACTGAGTGTCAAGGAGGGGTCCATCTAGTTGGTTTGTGTGGGCTGATATTAAAGAGGCAAATCCTATACAAAAAATTGTACAAAAACTGGGCAGTGTGATGAGTTTTTGTCGCAAATTTATTGTTCCTTGCATCCGTTAAGCACTCCAAAAACCACTACAGGCGAAGGGGCTTACGATAGCATAACATTGCCTTGATTCGTCTTGCTATGTGTACAAGGTAAGTGTGGAATAGGTGTGTTGCATTCCTGTTTCTTCAGGTGCGTAGCCGTTCGTTAGAATTCTTGACGGAGCGCTTTTTAGTGGATCTTCGTAGTTGGCAAAATGTGTACTCATCAAGAAATCTAGATAAGCGCATCGAGTTTGGAAAACAGCTAGAATTATGTTTATGGCCCTGAACTTCCTTGACCAACAAAACACTTAAAAACCCCTATTAGTTTTGATTATTACTCCGATTGCACTTATAGCATTTTTATTTCTTCTGATCGCTGTAGCAAGGTTTTGCGAGCATCATTTTAGCGTGGTAAAGAAGATTACCTCCGCAGGTTTGTGTACTGTAATCGGGATCGCATTTGCTAATGTAGGTGTGATTCCACATCAGTCCGTTGTCTACGAGGGAATTTTTGAGTACGGAGTTACTTACGCGATCGTACTTATGGTTCTCTGTTCCAGGCTTGACGTTCTTCGCAATGCTGGTAGGCCGTTGGTTATTGCTTACGTCCTAGCCGTGCTGGGAAGCTTTTCGGGAGCGTTAATAGCTAGTAGTCTGTGCTATGAGTGGCTGGGTTCAGAAACTTGGAAACTTGGAGGCACGTTTGCTGGGGCCTTTATAGGTGGCGGCATGAATTTCGTTGCTGTCGCAAATAGTCTTGGTTTGTCACCATCACTGTTTGCTAGTGCCGCAGTCGCCGATAACCTATCTACGGTACCTTGGATGGTTGCTCAGTTGTTATTGGCCACCCATCTCGCGCCTTTTTACAGACTTCATGTTAAATCAAAGCAGGTTGTCGAACCTTCGGAGGATCCTCGTAAGTATTGGACTTCTACTAACCTTAGTATTAAGGATCTTTCTCTATTAGCCGCCCTTCCTTTATTTGTTCTGTGGGTTACCTCGAGTGTTATAGCACCGATATTTCCAACAGTACCTGAGGTGATCTGGTTGACAACACTCACGCTAGCTTTGGCACAGTTTCCATTTGTAAAAAAGCTCCAAGGGGCGTCAGTCCTTGCGTACTTTGCACTTCATCTTTTTTTTATCGTTATCGGTGCTGTGTCTCAAATCAGTGAGGTGATAAACGCTGGGCCTAGTATTTTTTTGTATATGACTATTATCATTGTGATACACGCTTTTGTTGTGTACGGTTGTGGATGGTTATTGCGCTTGAGCCTTCCTTCTCTCACAATTGCCAGTCAAGCTGCCATTGGTGGCCCTGACTCGGCTCTTGCTATTGCGATGGCGATGAACTGGAAAGAACTGGTTACACCGGGAATCATCGTGGGTATTTTCGGCTATGCCGTAGGTAATTATGTTGGCGTTGCTTGTGCTTTTCTCTTAAGGTCTGTCCTATGAAAAATCCATTTTCTCTTTACAGTGAAAAATCGTTGCGCCAATTTACGACGGAATTCTTGATTTCGCTTGGTGCTAAGGATGAAGAAGCTACTATTGTTGCGGATGGACTAATGACAGCTAGTTTATGGTGGCATCCTGGTCAGGGCCAGGGCCTTGAGAAACTTATCCGCTATCATCGACGTGTAGCAAACGGGGGAATCGTTCCTGGCGTGGAGATGGAATGGATTCGAGATGAACCGAGTGTCGGAATCCTAGATGCGAAAAAAGGGTTTGGGTATGTTGCAGCACATCGTGCTATGCAGAAAGCGATTCAGAAGGCTGGTGAGACAGGTATCGCTATGGTAGGGGTTCGGAACAGCAATCACTTTGGAATGGCAGGCTATCATGCTCTTTCGGCAGCCCGTGAAGGATTGATTGGGTGGGCGATGACTAATGCGGGGTCGGAAATGGCTCCGACAGGTTCGTCAGAAGCAGTTCTTGGCACAAACCCGTGGGGAATTGCAATTCCCCGATTAAATAAGGACCCAGTCGTTTTGGATATGGCATTAACTATGAGTGGGAAAGGAATGATGCGATTTTTCCATAGTCAAGGACTTGAAATGCCGGATTCGTGGGCGTTGACTCCTAAGGGGGAAAAGACTATATCTCCTGCTGAGGCGCTTTCCGGTACGCTTCTTCCAATAGGTGAATATAAGGGTTATGGCCTAAGTCTTTGGACGGATGTGCTGGCCGGTGTGATGACAGGAGCTCTTTTTGGTACCGATGTGTTTCAGGTTGATACTCATTTCGATGTGGGACACCAGATGGTTGCTATCCAACCAGACTTGTTTGGAGACAGGAAAGATTTTGACAGACGCTTAGAAGAATTATTTAGGCAAGTTAAAACTGCAGCACCGATTGATCCAGCACGGCCTGTTTTGTTACCAGGAGAAATGGAACTGGCACGTTCTGAACTACGTCGGGCTGAGGGTGTTCCAGTACGCCGTGAAACCGTACAGACGCTTCAGCCCTTGGCTGTTGAACTGGGCATTATCTTTCCAGACGAGAAGAACTAGAGAGACCCTATAGTAGTTAGAAACACCTTTCTTTGTTAAGGGCAGTCAGGGGTTAGGTGTTTTAAAGATGTTAGGTTCAAGTTCGAGCGGTTATTGGTGGTGTTCTCAGTCAAGAGTCCTTTAACACGTACTTTGTGGCCTTTATGTTTAGAGGGATTGAATTCTTGAAGAGTGCCAATCAGGTGATAATCATTATTGCCCAAGCTTGTTTTTGCTAGTTCATTATCAATGGTGGAAGCTGGCACTGGCTTGCTAGCCTTTGTCAAATGCCACTCTCCATCTGTTTCGGCGAGACAACCGATGATGCCGACGACTTCCATTTTGCTCTTAGGCTGAGCAAATACTGCAGTGGTGGTGATTGCTAACAACAATCCAACTCGTGGAATCAATTTAATTTTCCGTAATTCCCTTGGTCGGAATAAATTTTTGTAAGCGCTGTCCATAAGTGTCTCCTACGTATACGGCCCCTTGCGAGTCAACACCAAGTCCGTGCGCCCAATCGAATTGTCCAGGCTCACGTCCCAAACTGCCCCAACGAGACACAATTGTTCCTTCTGGAAGAGATACTTTTAACACTTGTTCTGTTTCATGCTCCGTCATGAACATATAGTTTTCGTCTGCTGATAGGGCGATGCCCCAAATGTACCCAAGGCCTTCTAGTTTTCCAAGAAAGTTGCCATCCGTGTCGAACATCTGAACACGATGATTTTCACGGTCGAGAACGTAGACTTTGTTTTTGGAATCTACCAAAACTTGGTGTGGCAAGTGAAACTCACCGTCCTCCGTACTCTCATCATCAGGGCCTCCGCCCCATTCCTTGATGAATTCACCGTTAGCGGAGTACTTAGCAATTCGGTTGTTACCGTAGCCGTCAGCAATCAAGATGTCTCCAGTGTTCGTTATGGCAACGTCAGCTGGGAGGTCGAGATGGAACTGATCGTACCCTGCCTCGTCTTTGACACCAATTTCCATTAAAACGGTTTTCATTTCACGGTCCATTTTCAAAACTCGATGTGCTGCTTCGTCTACGAGCCAGACATTGCCGGCAGTATCTACCTTTATAAAATGAGGGACGGTTCCAGTGATTCCTTCTGCGCCGGTGCGTAAGACATTGCCATCGGAATCAAAAACGATCACAGGGTGTTTGCCACGATTGAAAACGTAGATGTGATCGTTTTGGTCAACCCACACTCCTGACACTCCTGGTTGTACGCTTGGTTGGCGGATTGGTGGTGTTTCACCTCTGGATATTGCGGCTGCACGCTGATTTTCACGTTCCGTACGTGCTTTAGCACGTTCAGATGGCATAGGGAAATCTTGAGGATGTCCGAGATGCATACCTTGAGGGAGAGTCGCCCAATTGGGTACGAGCTGATAGTCCTCGATTTCTTCAATAGGGTCGGTGACAGTGCAGCTCCCCAAAGAGAGAATAACAAACAATAGACAAAACTTTATAAAAGTATGTCTCATCTTTTGAACTCCTTTTGCCACCAAGGACTTCCGTAATTCATGTACGGTCCTCCGTCTACTGATATAGCTGCTTCAATTTTGAAATTTAAAGGAGACACCATTCGCTTTTTCGTTTTTAGACGTACAGTGTGGCCATTCGCTTCGAAAGGAGCACTCTCGTAATGAATTGTGTAGAAACCACCAAGATCGCCACCTATAGGACCTGTCCGAAACATTTCAAAGCCACGACTGTCTTTGTCGTAGCGGGCGAAGACCTTCCGTTGTTTTTCGTATGCGATGGTGGAGGTGACTGTGAAAGGCCCATCTGGGCCCTCTGCCTCGATGATGCTTGTGTAGTAATGGCCATCTTCAGAAGGCGTAAATGTTTCAGTTCCTCGGATGGTTCCAGAGGCCCCTAGCGGGCTTTCGGGAACACGCCATTCAAAATTCCATTTACCAGGAAAATAGATGTCATAATCGAACAGGGGGGCTTCGTCACTCTTTTCAGTTGGCCGACCTAGATCAGAAATTTGTCCTCGAGGTAATTGTGTTCTTGGTTTTTCCTGCGTCCACGTTGTTGCAGTGAGCACTAATACACAGATAGATACGAGGACATGTCTCATCAAGGGTCGTTGTTTTCTTCGCTGTCGGCAGCTTGTTTTGTCAGGTCCAGGCTATCTATCGAATACTCTGTGAAGGCTTGGTACATCTCATCCCAACTTTGCTCACCCCAGTAGACTTCGAGCTGTGGACCTGGATTCCAACGGTTGTACAAAGAATTGTCATAGACGCCGATGGCGGTGATTTTGCTGCCAGCTGGAATCTTTAAGGGTTCTACGAGTTCGTAATGGATCTGCCAGTTGAAATCAAAATCAGGCACGTCGAGAATTGTGTCCTCACGTCCGTCTGGCCAAGTGAGAATCCATCGTAGGCTCTTACCGCGAAGATGCATATGAGGTGACATACCGTAAAGAGTAATGTCTTCAGTTACGGGTGTGATCCCAGTGATTTTCCAGTTTTCAGCATAAGGTGGAATGGTTGGGATTTTGGGGCGCACACGTTTACCGTTAGCATCAATAGAAGAAACGATCTCTTCACCGTTTACAATATAAATGTCGTGACCTTTAGGATCTGTTGGTACTGGGTTGCCGCCTTGGCGTGTGAGAACTTCGTGAGTTACTGGCTTTGTGTTAAACCAAACACCAAGTCTTGACCGGTCTTTCTCAGGTTTTCCAGTAGCGTTGTAATGCATCGTAAATTTGATCCATTTTCCTGCCGTTAGACGCTTGCCAGTGCCGGGGCGGTGGCGTTCAACCCCTCGACCGGGCGCAAAGGAAATCAACTTACTCGTTCCCGGAAGATTGAATTGATTAAATACTGCTTGTTGAATCCTAGTCTCAGATCCTTCTGAACGTCGTGCGCGGTCAGCAGTGTTGGCTTGTTTACGGGTAAGAGGCTCACCGTCTTCGTTCACCATCTTTCCGTTTAAGATACGTGCTCCTGGAAGGGGGTCTATAACAAACGTACCAAAATGATGTACGACTGCGTGGTTGCCGGGTCGGGCTTCTAAAATTTCTGCGAAACGGTCTTCCTCGAAAGGTATTTCGACATAGAAGTCCAGATACTCTTCCTCTCCTTCTGCTGGTATTTCGTATTCAACGGGAAGCTCAAAGACATAGTCAGGTTCGCGACCGACTGTCCAACCATCAGAAAACTCTGGCATATCCGGGGGTTGGCCGTCTCCTCGTGGAGCCCCACCGTCGGCCCATGCAGTAACAACGTCAATCTCATCCTGCGTAAGGCGCCATTCGTTTCTCATTGGGAATGTATTTCCAGGGTCAGCGGGCCAAGGTGGCATTTCGCCGACAGTTATGGCAGATTTAATTGCTTGTGCCCAGGGACGAACTTCTTTGTAGTCGCGCAGAGGCATGGGGGCAATTTCCCCAGGGCGGTGGCAACTAACGCAATTCTCATAAAGAATTGGGGCAATGTCCTTCGTAAAAGTCGGAATCTCTGCAATTCCGAACACAGGAGCTAGTACCAAAGTTACAATAAGAATCGATGCACGAGTCATTGATTGTCCTCCCAGAACCCCCCAATTTAAGGATGAAAATGCTGAATGTCAATCGTGAAAGATACGTTGTATCACAAATCGTCTTTGTACTTGTTTTCACATTTTGTTTTGGGGCAATTACATTGCCTCACAACCTAGACTTCACTTACATCATCTTAATATTGAAACCTGATGGAACCTTTCAGGCGGACGTTACGTGTGACTTAGATGCAATCGCTTTAGGAGTTTCTCCCGGTGCGGATTCTTATCAAGTCGTTAAGAGGCTTGAAAGTTTACCGAAGTCGGAGTTTGACAGGCGTGTTGATAGGGCTCGAGAGTACGTGAGCAATCGTGTCGCAATCTCCTTCGATGGGAAAGCAGTCCGTTCTTTGCCGTTGTTTCCTGAGTACGGACATGAATTCTACGCAGGAGCCTCACCGATTCCCACTATTCTAGGTCTGACAGCCCGTTTTACAGGGAATATTCCTAAAGGAGTGTCAGAGTTGACAGTAGAAGTTGACAGAGGTTTTCCACCTGTTTACTTAACAGTTATGAATCAAGCGCTTGATGTAACCGAACATCAGGTTTTGGCTCGAGGTGCAGTCAGCGATCCTTTTCCACTAGGCATACATGCTGAACGCACGAAAACTTCAGTGGCCTTGCAATATCTGTATCTTGGTATCTCACATATCATACCTAAGGGTCTCGATCACATTCTGTTTGTGCTTGGCTTGTTTCTTTTGAGCTTAACTTTCAAATCACTGTTGTTGCAGATTACAGCGTTTACGGTTGCTCATACCCTTACACTGGCGCTCACGAGCATGGGAATTTTCCGACTTCCATCAGATTTCGTTGAACCATTAATTGCGCTTTCGATAGCTTACGTTGCTATTGAAAACATTGTGACGAGTGAGCTAAAGCCTTGGAGGCCAGTTTTGGTTTTTTTATTTGGCCTACTACACGGAATGGGATTTGCTGGTGTTTTAGGAGAATTGGGCATTCCAGAAAACCACTTTCTTTTAGCACTTTTCAGTTTTAACGCAGGAGTTGAAGTCGGCCAGTTGTTGGTTGTTACGGCGGCTGCTCTTGCAATAGGTTGGTTTCGTAATGCGCCCTGGTTTAGAAGTCGCATCACGGTTCCACTTTCAGTCGCTATCGGTATCATGGGACTCTACTGGTTTTGGGATCGACTGTGAAGTTTTGCTGAATAATAGTTGCTCTCCAGGCGATTGGTCGACATGATGGGTTGCACAGGAGTTTCAGTTGTTAGCTTTCATTGGCCTAAAACTAGGCTTGCACCACCGGGGAGGTGGTGGTGTAGGAGTTCCACTGACTGAGGCTTCCTCAGTTCAGTTTGTATTACGGCTCCTAGTGTGATGCTTCCTTTTGTTCTTCTTTTTACTGCTAGACGGATTTTTGCGTTTCATCCCGTCCGATTTTGTTCCTTCGTTCTCCAGATCGTTTTTGTAATGTTTATGTAATAGATAGTTGATGAGATTTGTTCTCTCTGGAGAAGCAAGAAGTTGGTTAGTTAAGCTATTTAATTCACTCTCAACTGAGCTTTTGGACTCCGTTGCTTTTAGCAAAAGTTGTTGCAGGAGTCTTTCGTTACGGCGCCTCGATATTTCTTCCGAAGAGGGCGTGTCTCTTTCGATAAGTTGAAGTTGGTATTGGTTTTCCAACCGATTAAAACTTACAAGATCTGTTGCGGAGACGAGTGACACAACGTTTCCACCACTGCCACTTCTTCCTGTCCTTCCAGCGCGATGGATATAATCCTCAGGTGAGTCTGGAGTTGAATAGATAAAGACGTGGGAAAGTTCATCTATATCGATACCACGAGCGGCAACATCGGTTGCAACAAGGTGACGGATTTTACCTGAGCGAAAGAGCGACATCACGCTTTCACGCTTTTTCTGGGTGAGGTCACTGGAGATCATTTCTACAGGCAATCCTTTTTGGGTCAGATATGTTGATACTGATCTCACTTCACTGCGAGTATTACAAAAAATCATTGATGCAGTTGGTTGATCTAACTCAATAAGGTTAAAAAGAACCCGTTCTTTGTCCGCTGTTGGTGACATGATGTAGGAATGTTTCACTTCGCGCACGTAAGCGAAATCTTCGGAAAGAGATATCCACTTAGGGTTTTGTAGATAATTGTGGATGATCCCACGAATGCCTATAGGTACAGTTGCAGAATACAAACTAGTTTGCCTTTTAGCTGGAACAAAAGTCATTATTTCGCTCATCTCTTGAGCAAACCCCATATCCAACATCCTATCTGCTTCGTCTAGCACAAGAGATTGCACACTACTAAGTTCTAAAATCTTACGCTTTAGGAGGTCTAGTACTCTTCCGGGAGTGCCTACAATAATCTGGACGCCGGATCGAATACTATCTATCTGCTTTTGAATAGAATTCCCCCCATAGACAGCCTGAACGCGTAGTTGGTGCCCAGACCCGATCCGCCCAAGTTCGTCACAAACCTGTGCCGTGAGTTCTCGCGTTGGTGTTAAAACCATTGCCTGTATGTTGGCAGTATTGGCATCAACCTTTTCAACAAGAGGTATTCCAAATGCTGCAGTTTTTCCGGTTCCTGTGCGAGCCTGAACTACTAGATCTCTGCCTGACATCGCTAGCGGAATGGATTCTTGTTGAACAGCTGTTGGCTGAGTGTATCGCATGTCTTTGAGCGCACGGATGGTGGGAGTGGATAAGTCGAAATCTAGGAATGTTTTGTTGTTTGTCACTCTTTTATTTCTGGTTGCTGGTTGACATTAATTTTATAAGAATGCCCTATCCTCTCATGCTTAGAACTGAAAAAGAACTCGGGTTGGATTCAATCGCGCTGCAATAGGCACAGGTGTGTTACTTTAAAACTCAGAAATAGGAGCTGACAGCTCTCCGTTTTTGTCGTAAATATCAACTGAAAATCAATTTTTTTGAAAAGGTTGGCGGTAAATAAAGGAAGACAGTTGCGACAGGTTAGAAGTCTCAGTAGGCGTGAAGCAGTAAAAAGTATTGGTATGGGGCTTCTTGGCTTCGGAGTTGCTAGCTGTTCTTCGCGAAAGTTTAGCAATTTAAATTCAAGTATCAGCAAGCTTGCTTTGCCAATACCTAGCGTTTCTTGGGACCGTATTCTTGGAACCACGGTTGGCTTTCGACCCTACCGCTCAAAGGGGTTCGTTCTTGGAAGCGAAATGTATGACCGAAAGTTCGTGGTACACAATTATGGACACGGTGGAGCAGGGATGTCCTTATCTTGGGGTACCGGCCAGATGGCTACAGAACTGGCACTTGAGCGGCCTGAGCGTAGAGCTGCAGTTTTAGGTTGCGGTGTAGTTGGTCTCACCTCTGCACGTCAACTACAACGTAGTGGTTTCACGGTCACTGTCTACGCTGCAAGTATTCCACCGAACACGACTTCTAACATGTCACTTGCTGCGTTTACGCCTACATCGGGGCTGCTGGATTTTCGAAGTAGAACTCCGCAATGGGAAGAACAGTTCCGGCGTGCGGTGCGGTTGGCATACGAACAGCTTCAGTTACTAGTGGGTTCTCGTTATGGCGTTTCCAAGATTCAGCACTATACACCTACGGATGACATACGGCTTGGCTCTGGGCAGAACATGCTTCTCCCGAAAGAGCTGCAGCCGGAAATGCGCATGTTGAAAAGAGGTGAACATTCATTTCCGAAGCCATTTGTCGTTGAACAAACGCAGATAAAGATAGAGCCTTCGATTTATCTAGATGCGTTGCTTTTAGATTTTCATCGCTTTGGGGGAAAACTGGTCATGAGAGAATTTGAATCTATTAACGAAGTAGTTTCTTTACCTGAGGCTGTCATTGTGAATTGCACTGGACTGGGGTCGAAGAAGCTTTTTGAAGACGACGAGCTAGTCCCGCATAAGGGACAGCTTACCGTCATGATTCCTGACAAGGCCATCCAATATGCGACGAATGGTGGTTTGAAAACTTCAAGCGGACGTCCAGGCAGCGGTCTTCACATGTACCCTCGTTCCGACGGCATTGTTCTAGGAGGTACGTCGGAGAAGGGAGTTTGGAATACAGACGTCAACAAAGAAGAGCAAAATCGAATTGTAAACGGCCACATTGATCTGTTTGATGCAATGCGAATACTATCGAATGTACAATCAACATGATCTATATTTGTTGTCAGGCTCTGTCATTATTGTTATGTCGTAGCAGGACTTTCACGTTAAAAGTGTGAAGAGGAGAGAGCGATGAAACTAACTAGGTATAGCCTTTTTATTGCGGCTCTGCTGGGTGTGTGCTGGACTAACACGTTACCTGCCCGAGTGCAGCCAGGGGATAACATGGATTTATACAACACGGCAAAAAAGAAAATGATGGAAGGAAAACCTATCATCGGCGGGACAGTTTATACGTCCGATCCGAACATTTATTGCGCGATGGCGGATGCAGGGTTTGATTTCCTTTGGATTGAGATGCAGCACAGTCCGCTCACATACTCGGATGTTGCGAAAATGATACGAGCCTGTAAAGGTGCGAAAGCGGTTCCCTTCATTCGTGTCCCAGATGCTACCCAGGGGGATATTCAGAAGGCCACGGACATCGGCGCGCTCGGAATTATAGTTCCTATGGTTGCAACCGTAAAAGAGGCTGAGGACGCTGTTATGTACGCGAAATACCCTCCCTTGGGTAAGCGTAGCCAAGGCGGTGGTCAGTACGGTGAGTTGTGGGGGGAAGGCTATCGTGCTACTGCGAACGAAAATATTATGGTTATCGCTATGATCGAGTCACCCGATGGCGTTGAAATCGCAGATGAGATTGCAGGAGTTGAAGGAATTGACGTTGTTTTTGCCGCTAGTGGTGATATCGGAAGCTTTAGCGGATACTCTCAAGATGATGAGAGGTACGAAGCTCTTATTAGCAAGATCCAGGATGACACACTTGCTGCAGGAAAGAAGTTGGGTGGTCCATTTATGTGGAACGACCGAGAAGGTTATAGTTTTTTTCAGGCTTCGAGTGAAGCAGGTTTAATTCGTGCTGGGACCAAAGTTTTACTGGAGACAATGAAGGGTCAATACGAATACTAATTCAATGGAGGCTTTAGGGTAAGTGATCTGATGGTTGAACGTAAGGTTGGTCGCAACGAACTATGTTTTTGTGGAAGTGGAAAGAAATACAAAAATTGTTGTGAGGGCAAGGCGCAGTGGCTCAATCCCGTAGGATGGGCTACCGTAGTCGCAATAGTTGTTGCTGTGGTGGTTCTTGTTTATTTTGTGCTGATGTCGTCGCCAAGGAGTGGTTCAGCGGGACGCTCTTGTCCTCCGGGTACGGTATGGACCCATGGCCACTGCCATAAGGTGTAAAACTTTTGTCGCGCCTTACGGATTTTAAGGCTTTAACATTTGATTGTTATGGAACCTTGATTGACTGGGAATGTGGAATTTGGAACGCATTTCAGCCTCTTTTGCAAGCGAATGGTGATCCGGCCATAACTCAAGAAAATTCGCTTAAGGCTTTTGCTGAAATCGAGGCAGAGCTTGAGCAGTGCAGCCCTGGGCTTCTTTATCCTGATTTATTGTCACGCGTACACGCGAAATTCGCATTGAAATTCGATCTTGAATCTACTAGTGAGCTTGATTCGAGGTTTGGAATGTCGATCGAATACTGGCCTGTATTTCCGGACACTATTGAGGCTCTTCGTTATTTTAAAACGCGGTATAAGCTATTTGTTTTGTCCAATGTAGACCGCAAAAGTTTTGATTGCTCAAATCGTAAGCTCGGTGTTACCTTCGATGGCGTATATACCGCAGAGGAAATCGGTACTTATAAACCGACACTTAACAACTTCGAGTACATGTTGTCTAGATTGAAATTGAACCACGGGCTTGAACATTATGACGTTCTTCACGTTGCCCAAAGTGTTTTTCATGATCACGTGCCTGCAAAGGCCATTGGTCTCTCGACTGTTTGGATAGATCGGTATCGGCTGTCGGAAAAGGGTGATTGGGGTGCGACTTCTACGGTCCAGCGTTTTCCAAAAATGGACTTCACGTTTTTTTCTCTAAAGGAGATGGTTACCGCTTTACAAGCGATGTCTGCGTAGAGGAGAAAAGGGTGATCTTTTTTCAGTTAATTATTTTAGCAAGATACGCACTTGTGGTTGTTCTTTGAGCCGAGCTCTTCAAGTAGTGCGAGCGCTTCTGGCCATGGCTGAACACGCTGTACAGGACCATTGGCCATGTCTGCAGTCGTTTGCCCTTGACGACTCACAGCGGTGACATCGCACCCTTTTGATACTAAATACTCAATCATCTCGGAGTCGCCTCTTGTGGCAGCGTGATGTATCGCGTTGTATCCTTGGTGGTCACGAAACACAACATCTGCTCCTAATTCCTCGACAAGGTATTTAACGGTTGGCATGAAGCCGTCACGCACATGCTTATGTGAGTTGCCTGCAAAACCAGCTCCGTACCCGACGCCAGCTGCAGCTAGGAGAGGAGAGACTGCTGGACCACCTTGTGGGACGGGAGGCAAACCGGAGACATCTTCTATGTCCTCCCTGGGGCCGATTCCATCTGTTGGCTCTACCTCGGGAACTCGGGTAGGCACGTGCGGGTCTGCCCCATGGGCAACCAGCAGTTTCATAGCAGGAATGTCTGTACCGTAAGCAGCTCGCCAAAAAGGAGTCGCTCCATTCTCATTAACGCCTGAGAGATCAAAGTTGTAACCTGAATACCATATTTTCTTTGACAAACGAGTATTGGGATCTGCTCCGTTCTTTAGAAGAATTTCCATGAAATCCAGATATGACAACTTTTGTTGTAAGTGGGCTCGTGGTTGAGGGTAGAGAGCTTTCGGAGCCCAGCGAAGATTGATAGCTGCATAAAGTGGTGTTGCTCCAGCCTCGCTTTGTAGATTTGGGTCAGCACCTTTCTCGAGCAGTGAGTTCGCCAAGTCGAAGTGCCCATTGATAGTTGCAATTAACATAGGTGTTGTCTTGTCGCCACCCGTCAGAGAGTTTATATCCGCGCCTGCTTGTAGTAATGCATCTACGCTGTCTTTATTTCCTTGGCGAGCGGCGAAATGTAAAGCCGTCATTCCACCCTGATTGCCTACGATTTCTCCAAAAGGAAGGCGTCGAAATCGGCTTCGGCGACGCTGCTCGTCAGGACTAACTTTTTCTCCACCATCGCCCACTCCAGGAAGCCAGCCAAACATCTTTGACAGAAAACTTCTTCCTTTCTTTTTTTCTTCAGTTTCACAGTCGGGCTCGTTAAACGCTCGAACGCAAGGCCTATCTTTGTCGACTTTTTCTTCAGGAGCTGACTCTCCGGACTCCTGAGCCGCTGCCAGTTGTATCGCTTGAGCTTCTTCTAAGCGTTGTGTTCTTCGTTCTTTATCAGCTTCACTCCATTTTTTTTCGACAGCAGCTGTCTCAAAAATATTTGTGGTTGCCGTGATGTCTGCGTCGTTTTCTGCGAGTACGTTGATCACCTCATGACGATTAAAGGCTGCAGCAAACATTAGCGGCGTGCGTCCTTTAGCTGATTCTTCTGCATTCACATTGGCGCCGCCTTCGATCAACATTTGTACTACATCGGCATTTCCTGATAGGGATGCGTACATAATAGGAGTTGTTCCAAACTCAGTTTTCGAATTGACGTCGGCATTAGCGTCGAGGAGTATCTCAATTAAATTACGGTTGCCTGTCTTGCCTGCTAAGTGCAAGGCCGTGAACTTACCTAATCTAGTTAGAGCATTTACATTTGCACCGGCATAAAGCAACATCTCAGCTATTTCTACATTCTCATGTTTAGCTGCCCAGTGAAGTGCAGACATGCCATCACCGTGCGAAGCGTTCACATCTATTCCTTGCTTAAGAAGGGAGCGTACGGTATCCGCTTCTCCCTTCATTGACGCATCGGCTATCGGAGACATTCCGGGTTTTGGAACGTCTTTTGGTGCTGCACCGAGAAGGCAAAAAGAGAATGCAATTAGAAGCGCAATAGTTTTTATGCTCTTGAACATGAGTGCTCCTTAGATTAGATAGCAGCTTCGCCTGTACTGTCTCCGAAGCTGTCCATTTCAAGTCCAAGACGGCGCATTACTGTTAGCATCGTGTTTGCCATTGGAGTGCCATCGGCTTCTTTAATGTGCAAATTGCCCTTGAATTGGTTGCGGCCGTGGCCAGCAAGAAAGAGTGGGCAGCGTTTGTGATTGTGAACATTTGAGTTGCCCATCGGTGAACCATAAACAATTAGCGTGTTGTCAAGAAGGTTTCCCTCACCATCAGGTGTATTTTTTAGTGTTTCAAGAAAATGAGGCACCATCGAAACGTGATAAGTGTTGATTTTTGCAAAGTCCAGTACCGTTTTTTCTTGATCTCGATGATGGGAGGCAGGATGAAACCCTGTGTTTACTCCACTTTCAGGGTATGCTCGTCCAGATCCGTCACGACCTAATTTAAAGGCAAACACCCGTGTGGTGTCAGACATAAATGCGGCGGCCTGAAGATCGAACATTAACTTTACATGTTCTTCGAAAGAATCAGGAACGCCTATAGGGGCATTTGGCAATTCGCGAGATTCACCGCTAGCATTACGTTCTTCTATCTTTTGGATGCGGCGCTCGATTTCACGAACATTGTCAAGATAATCGTCTAAACGACTGCGATCAGAGGGCCCTAGAGTTTTTTTCATGCGCGCAACCTCATCGGTTATCCAATCCAAGATGCTGCGGTCGGTTTTACGGCGTTCACTTCGCTCTTCAGGTGTGGCCCCGGCGCCGAATAATTGGTCAAAGACGATGCGAGGATTGCGAATCATCGGCAGAGGATCTGTCGGTGAAGCCCAGCTAATTGAGTCTGTATATACACATGAATAATTGTAAGTACAGCCACCAGCTTGGTCTACGTTTTCAATAGACAGTTGCATTGATGGCATTGGAGTATCTTGTCCAAATTTCTGTGCATATAACTGGTCTACCGATGTGCCGGCACGGACATCAGATCCTTGAGTTTGTTTCGGGTGTGCTTGAGTCAAGAAAACAGCACTCGACCGAAAGTGGTCTCCACCAATTTCAGGGAGTGTGAATGCCTCTGCCATTCGCACATCGGTGTTACTTACGATCGTAAGATAATCACGGTACGGTTCTAGTGAAATCAGGCTGGTTGGGGACAAATCAAATTCATTTCCCTCTAAAGCTGGAGACCACAGGTTCTTTTCTATCCCTATTTTGGTGCTACCTGCTGCTCCGTGTACCATCTCAATGCATACCAGGCGCGAAGGGTCAGACTTTGGTGCAGCCCAAGCTTTGCCTGCCGGGACCATCGATTCCAAAAAAGGCAAGGCTATAGTTGCTCCTACCCCACGAAGTACAGTCCGTCGAGACAAGTGCTTATTAGTGATATACATCGCTGTGTTCCTCCTAAAACTTAAAAGGCCTTGAGATATTTCATTGTTGTGCTGTGTTGATTTGTTCTGTTCCACCAAGTCGAGTCATTTGAAATGCGTTGCTTTTTACAACACCGAGTATGAATGATGCAACAAGGTTGTCTTCTTCAGCAGCGTCTCGGATGATGTGTCGTATCGTTGGCATATCAAAGTACTCTACTCTTCGACCTAGTGCGTACGTTAACAAACTTTCGGTAAAACTTGTAATTACAGCATTGGAATGTTTCATTAGAGCATTACGTAATCCTACAGGGCCGTCCATTTGAGTACCATCGTATAGTTCGCCGGAGGAATCGATAGGACTATCATCGCTGTCTTTAATACGCCACGCACCAGTAACATCGAAGTTCTCGAGTGCAAGGCCTAACGGATCGATTACAACGTGACACGACATGCAAGCTGGATTTGAACGATGGGCTTCCATTGCTTCACGCACTGTGAGTTTTTGGCCAACCACGGCCTCTTGAGCTTCCTCAAGGGTGGGAATATCAGGAGGAGGAGGAGGAGGAGGACTACCTAGGAGTACTTCCAGTATCCATTTTCCTCGCATTACCGGAGATGTCCGATCAGCGATGGAGGTGAGTGTTAGAACACTTCCTTGACCTAGGATGCCGCGACGGTTTTCATCGTTTAGCTTGGTGTATCTAAAATGACTTCCTGTAACATCATCCAATTGATAATGTCTCGCTAAACGTTCGTTGGCAAAAGTGTAATCAGCGGAAATGATATCGAGAATGCTTCGATTTTCCTTGAAGATATAGTTGAAAAACAGCTGTGTTTCCCGAACTAGGTCCTCTCCAAGTTTGTGATCGTATTGCGGGTATAACAAAGCGTCTGGATGTAAATTCTTTACGTCTTGGAGGCGGAGCCATTGCGAAGCAAACCGAGTGCCTAGAGTTTCCGAGCGAGGGTCTGTCAAGAGTCTTTTTACTTGAGTTTCGAGAGTGATCGGATCATCGAGTTGTCCTGCGCTTGCAAGCTCTCTTAGTTCGTCATCTGGGACAGTACCCCAGATAAAGAACGACAGCCTTGACGCAAGTTCTGTTTGAGATATCCGGTAATTGGTTTGTTCTGGGGTTAGTTCTTGAGGAGCCTGTTCGACACGGAACACAAAATGAGGACTTGCAAGGATAGCTTGCAATGCATGGCGGATGCCATTCTCGAAACCTCCAGTTTGAGAGCCTATCCGATAAAAGGACATAATGCCTTCTATGTCGGTTTCATCGACAGGGCGCCGGTATGCTTTTTCCAATAGACGCGTGATGATTTTGCTTGCGCATGGAAGCTCATCGTTTTTAGAAGTTGGTCGGCACACGAAAATCTCACGTCGACTTGGTGTCTCCGACACGCCAGTTACATTGGTTGGCCCATTAATACTAAAAAATCGTAAATGAGGAAGTGTAGTCATTCCATGTGCACGACCGACTGTGGTGTCAGTAAGTGTGTGCTCAATCGGTGCCATTAAATCGTGAACAGGCCCATCCTCGTTTTGTATGAATGCTGCTGAAATTCGTTGTGGCCCCGCTTTCACTGTAACTGGTTCACTGGTCATGACCATGCCATTTGGGTCCTGCTCATGCATCAAGGGGTTAACGCTGAGGAGAGCTTTCCGATAGCCATTTATGGAGACTTCCAATTTTTCATTCTCTGCGGTTAACCCAAAGAGAAAACCTGTGGGTGTACTATGGAGTTGAATTTTAAAGATGTATTCTCCATCGGCTGGAAAGTGATGAATGATAGAGAGTCCGCCTCGAGTTCCTATCGGAGCACCTTCGACGTGTTCCATCTGTGATGCAGTACGCGGGATTTTATATGTCGCTTCAGTTGGACTTGCGTTGCGATCTCCGACAGCATCCCGACTTATCTGACTAGCTGCACGCATATATCCTTCTAAGAGCGTCGCGGACATCTGTTGGACTTCGGAAACATTGTCAAAACTATTACTTACCGTGTCTGGAGGTAGAAAATCTTCGACCTTAACGTCAATTGAAACAAGGTCTTTGACTGAACGCTGATAGTCTGAACGGTTAAGACGTTGAAATGTCCGCCATCCGGGATTTGGATTGAGCAAACTCGCTTCGTCCATGATTAATTCGAGCGATGTTACAAATTCTGTAATGGCTTCTGGCTCGGGTTGCGGAGCGATTGCTGGAGGCATCATTCCAGTTCTTATTTTGCGTATCATTTTCTCGGTGAGCTCTGCATTTTCAACGACGCGAGCTGCATCGAAAGACTCGAGCGTTAGTCCGCCGGTTTTTGCTGCATCACTGTGGCACATGATGCAGGTCTCTTCCACAAAGAGATTTAGGGACTCTGTTGAAAGTGTTGTTGATGCTTTGGTGGTTGTCGGAGCGGTCAGGATTTTGATTGATGATGGCTCAGTGTAAGCTAAGTTAGCGACACACAAAGAATAGACAACTAACATTCTTTTAGTTAGGGATCTCATTACGTGTCTCCAACAATTAATAACATAAGAATCAGCATGGCAACACCGTTCTTTTACGGCTCCTTAAACATTTCCAGATCTTTGTATTATTTCTTAAATGGTCAGCAGAGATCAATCTGCGAGTAGTAATTATTCGAATTTTCTCTTATGTCAGATTCAAGGCTTTTTATCTTGGATTTCGGATTGAACTATACAAACAAAATGACTCCACGGTAACAACGAGTTTATCGCCAAAACGCAGGTATTTTTGTCTTAGTGTCTTTTAGTATCTCGATCGTCTCTTCCCTTTTCGCTTGGGTGAGAAACTCGTAAAGACTTCGGTATATTTTATCGCGTACGCTACTTGGCAAGGTGTCGAAAGCTTTAGTGTAGATCATATAACTTAGGGGGTATTTGAATAAACGAGTGCGAAGGTCGAATTCACGCAAAGACCGACCTTTTTGATCAAAAGGCCCTTTTGCGGAGAATGTTTCGGTGAACATTGATACACCTTTTAAGGGTTGTAGTAATTTTGCTTCCTCCTTGAACAACATGTAGCTCACTAACTCGCTGATTTCGGCGTTTAGAGTATCAATGCTTCCATCTCCGGCCGTCAAAAGACGTGCTGTCCAATTAAGGCGTGTTAACAAATTCGTCATTTGCGTCTGATGCTCTAGTGTCATCAGTGCGACGATGTCGCTTGAGCTTGTTGGGTAGGCAGTTGTACGCAACTGTCGTAAAAGGCTTATTAGATTTGGCACACCACCACTTCGAGGAGCGGTGGTGTCAGCAGGACCTCTTCTTGCAGTGTTTCCCCTATGGTTTTTGAGTTCGTTTGCGCTATCTACGAACCAACCGCCCCATCTCGTGGAGAATGGACTACGGTGATCGGTGACAATAGAACCCATTCGAAAGTCTGGCTTGCCTGAAGGCGTTGTATACATGGAGCTAACGTAAATTCCAGGAACTCCTAGAGTTGCGGGTCCTTGGTGACATGAAAGGCAAATTCTAGGACGTTCGAATTTGGGAGGCATTTCACTGTCAGTGCTCAATGTAAAAAAGACGGTGCCGAGTTTTGAGTCGACACTCGATATCTCGATCACACTGGCACCAGGAACAAAGCCTATTGCCACATCGTCATTAAAGTAGATTGCGCGCGGGGTCCGAGGAGATATGTGTGCACGCTGCAAGCTGTTTTGTGCAAATACTAGCGTTTGAGAATCAGCCCGGATGTCAAAAACTCTCATAAGGTTATGGAGATAGGACGAACCATCTGCTGAAGGAAGGAGTTTCTGTTCCCCGCTCTCAAGGCTAGATATAAGGTGGCTGACAGGGTTGTCGGCAGGAGTTGCCCAATATTGAATTGATTGGTGCTCAGCTGGCAAGTCATTCTTGTATAGTTGTGCTGGTTCGCTACTAGCAGAGAAAATCAGGAAAACAAAGCCAACAACGATGCCCAACATGGGGTAACATTACTTTAACTTAGCAAGCAGGTATAGGTTACATTTGCAAGTCATTTTGCAGTCCACTATGTATGAAGTAGATTAATTGCCATAAAGGCGTGGATGTCGACATCGATGAAAATCTTTCAGGTCTTAATCGCCTTAATGTTGGCATGGAGTTTAGCTGTAACAGCCGGAGCAGGCGAATCTCAGGAAAGCAGCTCGAATACACAGTTTGTCAATGAGTATTGCTCCACTTGCCACAATGCGGAGCTTCAAGTTGGTAATTTTTCACTATCAAACGTGAATTTTGATTTGCCCGAGGCTCACGCAGAGTCTTTGGAAAAGGTGATTCTAAAACTGCGAGCGGGGATGATGCCTCCAGCAGGCGTCCCTCACCCCAAGGATATTGAGTCAGCAGCTTTTGTTGAACAGCTTGAGAAGAGTATTGACTTAGCAGCTTTGGTGTCACCGAATCCCGGGCGCCCTATCCTTCACCGACTGAACCGTACTGAATACAAAAATTCGATTCGTGATTTGCTCGACCTAGAAATAAATGTTGAATCGCTACTTCCACCTGATGATATGAGTGAAGGGTTCGACAATATGTCGGATGTATTGACGCTTTCGCCTACGCTTTTAGATGGTTATATACGAGCTGCTGGCAAGATCAGTCGCCTGGCAGTAGGTGATGTGAGTGCGAGTCCTAGTGTTGAGACCTATATAGTGCCACAATCGTTATCTCAGTTAGATCATGTAGAGGGGACGCCGTTCGGAACGCGCGGAGGGATTGCTGTCAGACATAATTTCCCCGCGGATGGAGAGTATATTTTTCGTATCAACTTGTATCACAGGAGCCTAGGTCCTCTATTTGGAGATAACAAGCCGGCAGAAGGAGAGCAGCTCGAAGTTTCAGTTAACGGAAAGAAGGTCGCGTTGTTCGATATCGACCGGAAAAGGCATACAACCGAGGATATCCGGACTCCACCTATCTTTATTACAGCAGGTCCTCAAATGATATCGGCTTCATTCATTCGTCGGGCCGAAGGCGCGGTACAGGATTTCGTAATGCCGTTTGAGCAAGCGACGGCTGATCTAACAACAGGTAACGTGAAGGGATTAACTGGTCTTCCGCATGTTAAAACATTAGGTGTAGATGGACCTTATAAAGCTCGTGGCGTAAGTTCTATGCCTAGCCATGATAAAATTTTTACTTGTTGGCCAGCTAGATCTTCTGAAGAAGTCGCATGTGCTAAAACGATATTGTCACGTTTAGCTAGACAGGCGTTTCGCCGACCAATCACTGATCAGGACTTAGTAAGCTTTGTCGCTATGTATCAAGTTAACCGTGATGGCGGCGGAGATTTTTATTCCGCTATCCGAGTGTCGATACAGGCAATTCTCGCTGATCCTGAATTTGTTTTTCGTTTTGAACGCACGCCACCAGATGTTACGCCTGGTGAGAACTACTTTATTGACGATTTAGAACTAGCTTCTCGACTATCGTTTTTTCTCTGGAGCAGCGGTCCAGATGACGAACTTATTACTTTGGCGAGTAAGGGTAAATTAAGTGAACCAAGTAACCTGAAAGCACAAACGCGTCGTATGCTTGCGGACCCGAAATCTATAGCGCTCACAGAAAATTTTGCGTCTCATTGGTTACGTCTCCAGAATTTGAAGGATATTCAGCCAGATGTCTTTTTGTATCCAGATTGGGATTATAATTTGACTCAATCGATGCAAAAAGAAACGGTTCTGTTTTTTAATAGCATCGTTAATGAAGACCGGAACTTGTTGGATCTGTTGATGGCAGACTATACCTTTGTCGATGGCCGTCTTGCACTTCATTATGACATTCCAAATATCATAGGAAATCGATTTCGTCGCGTGTTTGTGGAGGACGAAAACCGTCGTGGTTTGCTGGGTCAAGCTAGCTTGTTAACTTTGACATCATTAGCAAACCGAACATCTCCGGTCATACGTGGTGCGTGGATTTTAGATGTACTACTTGGAGCTCCGCCTCCTACTCCTCCTGCAGATGTGCCAGCCCTTGAGGAGAATGAGCATGGAAAGAAGGTGCTGTCGGTAAGAGAGCGTCTTGAAACACATAGATCTAATCCTGCCTGTAGTGCTTGCCATGCCATTATGGACCCACTGGGGTATGCTTTGGAGAATTTCGATCCGGTGGGTGCGTGGCGGGAACAAGATGGAGGGAGCAAGATTGATCCTTACGGTGAGCTATTCGATGGTACTGAGATTGCGGGTCCGGTCGATCTTCGAAAGTTTTTGTTAGACAATAAGGTTTTGTTTGTTACTAATTTTTCCCGGAAGTTATTAATGTACGGTTTGGGCCGAGTGGTTAAGTATTACGATATGCCGGCAGTCCGGAAAATTGTTGATTACACAGCGAAAAATGACTATCGATTTTCGTCGTTTGTTTTGGGAGTTGTACAAAGTGTGCCGTTTCGGATGAGGCGAGCGGAGCCTCATATGGCCGTGACGGAACCGTAACCAGTAGGAAAATAGAGATGTTCATTTCAAAAAAGTGTATTTCGAGGCGGTCTGTTCTTCGTGGTCTTGGTGTTACTCTATCCCTTCCATTGCTGGATGCTATGGTGCCAGCGATGGCTCGATCCCGAGAGATAATGACAAATAGCAGAACGCGTTTTGCAGCTCTTGAAATGGTGCATGGTTCGGCGGGAAGCACTGGTGAGGGAACGAGACTTAACTACTGGTCACCAAAAAAAGTTGGCCGAGACTTTGAGTTTACTCATATTTTGCGAGCACTTGAGCCTCATCGAGACTATGTAACGGTTGTTAGTCATACGGATATAGCTCCTGCAACTGCACAAACCCCAGCAGAAGCCGGAGCCGATCATACGCGCTCTTCAGCGGCTTGGCTGACTTGTGCTCATGCAAAGATGACAGAAGGAACTGATTTTTACAACGCGGCTTCAATGGATCAACTTTATGCTCAACAATACGGCCAAGATACTCCACTCCCATCGATACAAATGTGTGTCGAGGATGTAGGCTCGTTAACTGGAGCATGTGGTTATGGGTACAGTTGTGTTTATGCGAACACTATCTCTTGGGCGTCTCCCACAACTCCATTGCCAATGGAACGTGATCCGCGTGTTGTTTTTGAGCGTTTGTTCGGTGATGGTGCAACTCCTGAGGAGCGTCGTCGTCGTCGCCAGACTAATTCAAGCATTCTTGATGGAATCCTCGAAAAAATAAACAGACTTAGAAGAGATTTGGGTGCGAAGGATCGCGCTCGTTTAGAGAATTATTTTGATGATGTTCGTGAAATTGAGCGCCGCATCGAAACAACAGAGCGAAGAAACGCATTGAAGAAAGGCCCCGATCTTCCTGCTGCTCCCATAGGCGTTCCAGATTCGTGGGTAGAACACGTTCGGTTGATGTTTGACCTTCAAGTCCTAGCGTTTTCGGCTGATACCACTCGGGTCTCAGCATTCAAGATGAGCCGGGATGTTAGTTCGCGCGTGTTTACAGAAGGTGACATCAAAACACCATTTCACATTCTCTCACACCATCAGAACAAGCCAGACAAACTAGCCGAATTTGCAAAACTTAATGCGTTTCATGTCAAGCAAGTTGGCTATTTTCTCGACCGGTTAAAGAGTACGCCAGACGGAGACGGGAATTTACTCGATCACACAATGGTTATGTATGGTAGCCCGATGGGAGACGGAAGCGTTCACAATCATCTCCGAGTTCCGCTTTTCATAGCAGGACATGCTAATGGGCAACTTAAGGGTAATCGGCACGTAATGTGTCCAGATGGAACTCCAATGGCCAACGTGCTCTTAGCGATGCAGCACAAGCTAGGGATGGACGTTGAGAGCTTCGGGGACAGTACCGGCATCGTGGATCTTTAAAGACAATGTGGATAAAACGGTCTCTTAGAATGTTTCTAACATTCCTTACTAGTTCAATCCTTTTTATTGCTGAGCCGGTCAGAAGCTCACAGCTTGTTTCCGAAGCAAAAGAAGGAAATATGAACGCCGTTCATACATTGCTACATGACAATGTTGATGTTAACGCTGCTGAGGGCGACGGGATGACAGCACTTCATTGGGCTTCGTTTCGTGATGATTTATCTCTCGCGATGCTCTTAATCAGTGCGGACGCACGAACCGATGTGACTACTCGCGTTGGCCAAATTACTCCCCTATTCATAGCAAGTAAAAACGGTAGTGTTTCTATGATAAAGCTGCTTATTGGTGCTGGAGCGGATCCAAATCGTTCAACCGATACTGGTGCAAGTCCTTTAATGGCGGCTTCGGCAGCTGGAGATGTTGAGGCTGTGGCAGCTTTAATTACTGAGGGCGCTGACTTAAATGCCAGAGAATCACATAATGGACAGACGCCTCTGATGTTTGCAGCCTGGGAGAATCGCCCCGAAGTCATCTCGTTTTTAATGGAACAAGGTGCACATTCTGAATTAACTACATCGGTATTGTCGCTGAATGAAGATAGGCTTGACGAGTATGGAAACCCGAGGCGCAGAACTAAGGGTTCGGAGCAGTCTGGTGGTAATTCAGCAATGGGGGGAATGACAGCACTTTTGTTTGCTGCACGGGATGGAAATATAGAAGCTGTGAAAGCCTTGGTGGAGGCAGGAGCTGATGTTAATCACGTTAGCGGTGGAGATGCTTCAAGCCCAGCTGTTATCGCTATAGCGAATGGGCATTATACGGTTGGTCAGTACCTTCTTGATAAAGGAGCGGATCCGAACAACGCAAATCTGGATGGCCTGACACCTTTAATGGCAGCGGTGAACATGCGTTATGCTCCTGTTTCTTGGGCACCGAATCCCAGAACTGACCAAGAAGTTGTTAGTTCGCTCGATCTTATCCAAGCGCTTCTAGAAAGAGGCGCTGAACCTAATGCTCGAATAAAACGTAAGCTTTGGTTCAGTCCAACGTCTCATGATCGCGGCTGGGTTGATCATGATGGTGTAACGGCATTTTGGAGAGCAGCGATGTCAAGCGACATGGAAGCAATGCGTGTTTTGGTTTCCGGCGGAGCTGACCCTAATCTCATGTCAGACAAGGCAGCAACTCCCCTGATGGTTGCTGCTGGGCTAGGCTGGATCGGTAACTTTAGCCAGAATGCGCCTGACTCGTTTGTAGATGCAGTTAAGTATTGTCTCGAACTGGGGAACGAAGTGAATGCTGTTGACCATAACGGCTTTACAGCGCTCCACGGAGCAGCCTCACGAGGTGATAATGCAGTAATTAAAATTCTCGTTGAGCATGGTGCTAGGGTCGATGTTTTAAATAAGGATGGAAATTCTGTCGCAGACATGGCGTTTGGGCCATCTCGCTTTTTTATTCCACGACCGGAAACTGTTGATCTTCTTGTCGAACTTGGGTCCCCATTTCAGAACAATTGCCGGTCGGATCAATGTGTCGACGGAAAATTTCTTGGAGCGCAAGTAGCTAAGTAAGACGGTTGTTTCTTCTAGGGCGTTCGGGCAATTGTCGAGCGCCTATCTAATTAGCAAAAGATATTCCGAGAGGAGGACACTATGAGGACTGTGGTCTTTATGGTTTTAAGTTTTAGTCTGTCCAGTTTACCCCTAGCCTCTGAGAGCCAAATTAAGCCGGCTTACGAAGAAGTTATTATCGCCAAAAACGTCTTGGTGCCAATGCGTGATGGTGTGCGATTAGCTACGGATATTTATCGACCTGGAAAAAATGGTGAGGTGGTTCAAGGAAAATTACCAACTCTTCTGTCGCGCACACCTTACGGAAAGCACGGAGCTGAAGTAAATGCGAGCTTCTTCGCTCAGCACGGTTACGCAGTTGCGGTTCAAGATGTGCGTGGAAGATACGACTCAGAAGGAGAGTTCTACATTTACGTAAATGAGGGACGAGATGGTTATGATGCGATTAATTGGGTTGCTTCGCAACCATGGAGTCGCGGAAAAGTTGCCACTTTTGGGGGTTCCTATCTTGCAGCGACACAACACGCTCTTGCGCGAGAACAACCAGAAAGCCTCGAAGCAATGTTCGTGACTGTGAGCACTTCTAATTATTTTGAAGATGGTGCTGGCGCGGGTGGAGCCTTTGCGTTACTTCACAATCTTGTTTATGCACTTAATCTAGCGAGTACTAGTAAGGAAGCAATGGCTGAACCCTCGCGACAAACGGCACTTAAGAATGCCCTGATGAGGGAACCTTTGGAGGCTTGGCTTGGAGCCTATCCTTTTAGACCTAATGCTTCTCCTTTAGCAGTAATACCCAGTTATCAGAAGTGGTTTCAGGATTGGGTTGATCACTCGAGTTTCGATGATTATTGGAAGCAAAACGGTTATACGTTTGAGTTGTCGTACGACAAATATGCAGATATTCCGGTTTATCATGTTGGTGGATGGTACGATATTTTCCTTCGCGGAACGTTAAACAATCATGCGGGGCTTGCTGATCGCAACAAAAGCTTGACCCGTCTCATGATAGGACCTTGGGAACATGGTGTGGGCCCACGCATCACCGGTGATGCTGATTTTGGGGAATCTGCCGAGGTGAAAATCAGAGATGAGCAACTGAAGTGGTTTGGTGCCATGCTTAAAGGGGAGCACCCTGAGGCGTTTGAGAAATCACCCGTTGACCTCTTTTTGATGGGTGGAGGAGATGGTAAACGGTCTCCAGATGGAAAGTTGAGGCATGGTGGGAAGTGGCTTTCTCTGAATCAGTGGCCACCAAGAAGGATAGAAGCGCAGCGTTAATATTTTCATGCTAATGGCCTACTTGACAAAAATCCACCCAGCGCTTCGAATGAACCATCAGCTTTTGTTTTTGATCCCAAAAATCCAGTTCCAAGCATCGGAGGGAAAATTAACTCAGGTGACGATCTCGTACCTTCAGGCCCTTGGGACCAGAGATGTGTCGAAGATAAAGTGTCCGGTTGTAAAGACAACCTTCCCTTGTCAGCGCGAAGTGATGTCCTCGTTTTTCAAACTCCCCCGCTTGAAGAAGATGTAGTAATAATAGGACCGGTCTCCGTAAAGCTCTGGGTTTCTTCTTCTGCACGTGACACCGATTTCACTGCTAAATTAGTTGATGTTTATCCTTCCAGTGAAGATTACCCTGAGGGCTATGACTTGCTTCTTGCTGATCGAATTCAGCGGGCTCGTTTCCGCAATGGTCCTGGCCAAGAAGATCTGCTTGTCCCAGGTGAAGTTTTTGAGCTTACGGTTGACCTAGTAGGTGTAGCCAATAGATTTCAGAAGGGCCATCGCATTCGAGTTGACATTTCGAGTAGCAATTTTCCGTTTTTCGATGTCAATCCAAATACAGGTGAGCGTCTAGGACACCATACACATACGCTTACTGCGAACAATAAAGTGTTTCACGGACCCGAGCGTGCATCACATCTGTTGTTGTCCGTTGGTTCGTTAGGGCAGCTAACCGAAAACTGAGGTTGATTGCAAGTTAGTGCTCAGCCGGGTTACTACAATTCTCGGATGCATAGAGGCTGAAAATTTGTCTATTTGGAAGTTGCCCCGAGAAGTGATTTTCTTGTCACCCCTGACGGAAAAGGCCGACTGGTACCG